>JAPPKT010000304.1 GCA_028819675.1 Caldilineaceae bacterium
CAAGGGAGGGCCGAATAGGCCCGACCGCCCAAAAAAGCAGTGGTCAGTGGTTAGTAGCCAGTTGTCAGAGAGATCTTTTCCCCTGCCCCGGTGTTGATCGCGGAATGGGTCTGGCTTAGTCGTTGCGTTCGCTGTTCGATCCCTTGTTTTAACCAAAGCCACAGGAAAACTTCGTTATGGTCCAAGCAAACTCCTCCCCGACTCACTTTGAGTACCACGGCAACATTCACATGCACACGACCCATAGCGATGGATTCGGTTCCTTTGAGGAGCTGATCGAAGGGGCCGTGAAGGGCGGGTTGGACTTTGTCTATGTCACCGATCACAACGTTCTGGTTCGCGAGCAGGAGGAAGGTTACAGGCGCGGTGTCCTGACTCTTGTCGGGCAGGAGGTGCACGACACGCAGCGAGAGCCTTCTGGAAACCACCTGCTCTGCCTTGGTGTGGAGTCCGACGTAAGCAGCCACGCTTCTGATCCTCAGCAACTCATTGAGGCCGTCAAGCGACAGAATGGTCTGACGTTTCTGGCCCACCCAATTGAAGAGCGGACAGAACTTTTTTCCAAGTGCTATCCGTGGCATAGTTGGGAGGTTACGGATTTCCATGGCGTGGAGCTGTGGAACTACCTCTCCGGGTTCCGCGGGTTCACGACCAGCTACCTGAGGGCGGCGATGGTTGGATTCTTCCCGCGGTTTTTCGCAGCCGGACCATTGCCGGATATGCTGGCAAAGTGGGACGAACTTACACAGGAGAGACCGGTGGTGGCACTCGGCGGAACCGACGTCCATGCCATCAGGTACCGCCTTGGGCCGATAAGCCGTCGCTTTCTCAGCTACGAAGAGAGTGCTAAGGCGCTAAACACGCACATTTTGACCGACACGCCGTTGCTTGGCCCAACGTCAGATGAATCCTTTGACTTTCGTGACCCAAACACGCTGCATGACCGAAATTTAGTCCTGGAGGCGCTACGCAAAGGACACTGCTGGCTGGGCTACGACCTAGTAGGATCTACGGAGCAGTTTCGCTTCTGGGCGGAAGGCGAGCGTATCGGGGAGGGAGAGGTTACCGGTCGGCCAGCTGCGCCTCGGTCAGGCGATGCTGAGGCATTGGGCGTGATGGGCGACTCTGTCAGCCTTGCTGAAGGGAGCTCCGTGACCTTGAAGGTACGGAGCCCAGAGGCTGCAGACATCCGCATTCTGCGCAATGGTCGAATCGTTACGCAGGGAAACGCTGAGACTCTCACCTACCAGGCTCGCGACACAGGGGTCTACCGGGTTGAGGTATGGAAGCAAAGGTGGGGCAAGCCGCGCGGGTGGATATTCAGCAATCCGATTTACGTCAACGGAGTACGGCCTGGCGAGAGTTGATTGAGGGCCCGTTGGCAAGTCTGCGGTTGGACCGTTTCTCCTCTACGGACAGGGACTCGTTGTTCCAAGAGCCGACTGTCAGCCTGTGGAAATGCTGGCCGGCCAGTTCTGCAGTTCGGTGCTCAGGAGGGCGAGTACGGCATTTTCTGCCTTCTGTGGGTAGCGCAGCGAGTGCTTTTGCGCAAGTTGAGGGGCATACCAGCGATATAGGACGACAAGGGCGACTGCCTGCCCAACCCAGGTTGCGCCGTCACCTACGCTCTTCTGGCGGCCCGACGGCTGCAGGCCCATGCTCCTCTCGAAGGCCTCGCGTTGGGCCGGTCCCAGGAACTGGTTGATACGAGAGTTTGTGTGAGGACGGTTGCCTCCATTCAAGGTCACAACCAAGTCAAGCAGTAGAGTCTGCATCTCAGTCAACAGCAAGTATGCAGCCAGCTGTTCCCGACGCCTCACTACTGCCGGCAGCCGCGCCAGCAGCAACCAGAAACGCCCAAGTTGCGATTCAATTAACCGAGAGTCTGGCGTCCAGTTCGCCGGCTGTTTGCTGGTCAAAGATGTTCTGTCGACGCTGTCCATGTGCTCTGCAACATAAAGGAGGCGTGCAGCGCACCCAGGTCTTTCCATGCCCTCGTCTCTGGCTAACAGCGTCCAGGCGATCTCAAAGAGAAGAGCGGCCTGACCGGTGTCGTCCAGTGCATCATCTCCGGATGGCGTCCCAACCGTGATGCCACGAAGGGAGCCACCTCTTGCCGAGTCGCTTATCTGCTCAACGAATACGTTTTCTTCCCCAAGGGTTTCTTGAATCGTATCCAGACAGTTGTGGGAAGGTCTTGACGAGGCCGCCATCTTGCTGCCATTCTGATCCCAAAGGAGATGCAGGTCGACGCTGCTCCAACGATCGGCGTCACCACGCGCCAGGGACCCCTTCAGCCAAATCACTTTGGTCTGCTCCAAAGCGGCCAGACGAGGAACCAGGGCCTGCAAAAGCGCGCGATGCCTGGGAAGTTCAGTCAATGGCGTGGATTCAAAGTTAAATTGCATGGGAATTGGAGCAGATGTCGGGTAAAGCCGGGCTAAAGTATAGCATGGCCCCGGATCTGATTCCGAACGTGTCAACATGCCCCTGTAACCGGCCCGCCCTGGTATGCGTCTTTCTGGCCGTGAACGGGATTGCAATGCCCTGCTTTACTCCGCACGTAGGGGAGACGCGCCGAATGAGGGGAGTTCTGTTATAATTGCCAACATAGGCGCAGGGGCACTGATTCTCGCGGGTTAACGGTACAGTCTGTTTCATCTGCCCCAACAGGCAGACACGCCGCCGACGGTCCCTCCTAATCGACAAGGAACAGATATGGCTGAACGCAACCCATTCCACGAACTCCTGGAAAACCTGGATGAAGACGACTGGGAGCAGATCGAAGAAGAACTGCTGCATGATGACAACGGTCCCAGTAATCCGGGAACGCCCCGGCAAGGAGGGGGCAATGGCGGACAGGGAGGAGGCGGCCGTTTGTTGTGGTGGATGCTGATTCCCTTCCTGGTCCTCATCCTGTTCAATACCGTCCTTGGATTCTACACGGACTGGCTATGGTATGACAGTCTCAAACTGACAAGTGTGTTCTTCACTCGTATCGGCGCCTCGCTCGGTCTGTTTGCCGCCGGGGCGCTCGCCTTCTGGCTCGTCTTCGTATTCAATGTCCTGCTGGTGCGGCGCCTTAATCCGCAGGGACTGGCAGATACGCCGGTGATCGAAGCGATTCAGGCTATAGGCGTCCGTCTAACGCCAGTCGTCCTATTGGTAGGCGCATTTTTTGCATTCTTCATGGGTACGGGGGCCTCTTCGGCTTGGGAGGAACTCCTCCTCTACTTCAATCAACAGCCGTTTGGTTTGAGCGACCCGATATTTGAGCGTGATGTAAGCTTCTTTCTTTTCACTTTGCCGATTTGGCAGTTTCTGCGCGGCTGGCTGATGACGATGCTTGTCATCACTCTTATTGCGACAGGGCTTGCCAGCGGCATTGGGTGGCGGGGATGGGGCGCGCCGGCCGCGGTTCGCGCCCACCTCAGCGTACTGGGTGCTTTGATCCTGCTATTGATCGCGTGGCAATACAGGTTGGATGCTCTGGAGCTTGTCTACAGCAGACGCGGCGCAGTCTTTGGTGCAGGCTATACCGACGTCAATGCCCAGCTACCCGCCTATACCATTCTCGTATTTGTCACCATTATCGCCGCTGTGTTGCTGCTCGTGAACGTATTCTTGCAGCAGGCGTGGCGGGCCATCGTTGTCGTTCTGGTGGGCTGGATTGCGATTTCCGCACTGGCAGGCAACATTTACCCCAACCTAGTTCAGCGCTTCCAGGTCAACCCAAACGAGTTCACACGCGAGCAGGAGTACATCGCACACAATATTGACTTTACACGCGTCGCTTACGGTTTGGACAGGATAGTCGACGAAAACTTCGATGCTGAGAGCGAGTTAACAGGTGAAGAGCTTCTCAGCCAACCAGATACAATTACCAACATCCGACTGTGGGACTACCGACCTCTGCTCCAGACGTACAACCAGGTGCAGGCGTTGCGGCAACAGTACCAGTTCACCGACATCGATATCGATCGCTACGATATTGAAGGTGAGCGCCGCCAACTAATGCTGTCGGCGCGAGAGCTGATTCCTGAGCAGTTGGAACAACCTGCGCAGACCTGGGTAAATCGCAAACTGGTCTACACGCACGGCTACGGCGTTGCCGCTTCACCGGTGGCCGAGATCACTCCAGACGGGTTGCCGACCTTTGTGTTGCAGGACCTGCCCGTCCAAGGCATTCTGGACGTCACCCGCCCACAGATCTACTTTGGCGAGCGCACGAACGAATATGTGATTGTCAAGACTGAGACCCCAGAGTTCGACTACCCACGCGGTGAAGGGGGAAACGTTTTTACGACCTTCGAGGGAGACACCGGCATCAGGATTGGTGGTTTCCTGCCTCGACTGGCATTCGCAATTCAGTTTGCTGACATTAATCTGTTTATCAGCCAGGAGTTGACTCCAGAGAGCCAGCTTTTGTGGAGGAGAAATATACTGCGGCGTACGCTGGAAGTGGCGCCCTTCCTGCGATTCGATTCTGATCCGTACATCGTGGTCGGGGGAGACGGCAACCTATACTGGTTCCTCGACGCATATACCGTCAGCGGGCGCTTTCCTTACAGCGAGCCGAGTCAGTTCGGGACCAGGACCGTTCCGCCGGGCTTCAACTACATTCGTAACCCGGTCAAAATCATTATTGACGCCTATACGGGCAAGATGAACTTTTATCTGGTCGAGCCGGATGAACCCATCGCCGCCGCCTATGCGCGCATTTTTCCGTCGCTCTTCACTTCTTTTGAGGAGATGCCGGCGGACCTCAATGCCCACATTCGCTACCCTAACGATCTCTTCAGCATTCAGGCCAGCGTATTCCGCACTTACCAGATGACCGAGCCGACCGACTTCTACAACAGAGAGGATGTATGGGCGTGGCCGGAAGAGATTTTTGACAACCAGTCACGGCCGATGGAGCCCTACTATGTGTTGATGCAGCTCCCGGGCAGCGAGGACCTGGACTTCATTCAGATCCTTCCATTTACACCTGCCAACCGCGAGAATATGATTTCCTGGCTGGCCGCACAGAACGACCCAGAGAAGTATGGAGAGATGCTGGTATACCGGTTCGGCAAAGACTCTCTCGTGTTCGGGCCCAAACAGATTGAGGCGCGTATCGACCAGGACCCGACGATCAGTTCGCTTCTCAGCCTGTGGAACCAGCAAGGAAGCCAGGTCATTCGGGGCAACCTGCTGGTAATTCCCATTGGCGAGAGTCTGCTCTATGTCGAGCCGCTCTATTTGCAGGCAGCGACTGGCAAGATTCCCGAGTTGAAGCGAGTTATACTGGCTACCTCGGAGCGAGTGATTATGGCTGAGAATCTTGGGCTGGCGCTGGCGGATCTGTTCGGCCAGGATATCCTCGCCGACACAAAACTGGCTGAGCTGGCGATTTCAGGAGACGGTGAAACGCCTGCCGTACGGCCAGTGGTGGAGCAGGAAGCGGTGGACGTCGACCTGGCGACATCTTCTCTTGAGGAACTGATACTGGAGGCAAACAGTCGCTACACCAGAGCGCAGGACGCTTTGTTGTCGGGCGACTGGGCTGCCTATGGCGCTGAATTGGAAGGCCTCGAAAGGATATTGGAAAGGATGTTGGAGGTGAGTGGCCTCCCCGCAGAGCCCACACCACAACCGCTGCCGTCGCCCACGCCGACGCCGGCTGCAGAAGCCAGTTCAGGATAGGGCAAAGGCCCTCTCCGATTCGAAGACTGTTGAGATCGTTCCTAAGCGGGCCCGTCTGGTTGTTGCGGCGCAGTAGCGGGCCGCCTGCAGGAGGAGTCGCCAAAATGACAGAATTGCCGTCTTCGCCACCGCCAACCTTGCAGGATGTTCTCGAGAACATCGAGCGGGAGTGGGAGGCGTTGCAGAAGGTCTTGTCCGACCTGAATGCCGATCAGATGATAGAGCCCGGCGAGGGAGGTTGGTCAACCAAGGATGAGCTGGCCCATCTGGCAGCTTGGGCAAGGGGACTGGCCGCCCTGGTGAGAAAGCAGCGCCGTTACCCGCCGATGGGCCTTCCCGACGACGCGGCACCCCATAGTTATGGTATTGAACGTATGAATCAGCTCATCTACGAGCGCAATCGGGACCTGCCGCTCGGCGACGTTCTGGCGGAGCTGGAGGAAGCGCATCGAGATGCGTTAGCGGCCGTTTGCGAACTTTCCGACGACGATCTGCTGCGTCCCTATGACGATTATCAGCCCCAGGACCGCCGCCCAGACGGGCACACGCCCATATTGTGGCGCATTGCCGGCAACACTTACGGGCATTACGCCGAACACCGAGAGACCATCGAACGCCTGTGGAGCAAAGAATGAGCGAAAGAAGGAAGGTTGTTATCACCGGCGCGTCCGGATATATCGCAAGCCTGCTGCTGCCTGCACTGCGCCAGCGGTATGATCTTACATTGCTGGACGTTCGGAGAACGGACCGCGACGGCAATGAAGTGGAAGGCGTTCAGATCGCGGACTTGACACAACGCGACCGGGACAGTTACCGCCATCACTTTCGCGGCGCCGACGCCGTAATCCACCTTGGCTTCACCCGCGCCGAGGACAAGTCAGACGCTGTCCAGGACTTTTATGCCGAGTTGTCCAACGTGGAGATGGCCTTTCATGTTTATCAGACTTCGCAGGAAGAGGGAGTCAGGCGCGTCGTCGTCGCCAGCTCCAACCACGCTGCGGACTACTACGAGCCTCTGATCCTGGACAAGAAGTGGGATATCGTCACACCGGAGATGAGACCGTTTTCCGACAACTATTACGGCTGGGCCAAGGAGGCCTACGAACACCTGGGCTTTGTTTACGCTGTGGGGCGGATGCAGTTCCGCGGCGTCGACGTCGAGGACAGTTCTCCCCAGTCTCTGGAGAATGTGCAGGTCCGCATCGGTGGACCGAGGGAAGACGACCTTGAGAGGACTGACCCGGGAGACCTGCGTCGCATGGTGCGCGGGCTGGCCGTTTACATCAGCCAGCGCGACCTGCAGCAACTGTTCATCAAGAGCATTGAAACTGAGGATATCGGCGATGAGCAGGGCGTGCCGTTCCAGGTCTTTTACGGCATCAGTGGCAATTCACAGGCTTTCTGGAGCATTGTGAATGCGCGCAAGGTTATAGGTTACGAGCCCAAGGACAACAGCGAGTACCGCTTCAGCGACCAGATCCACGCTCACATAAAGGCTGCAGAAGAATCGTAACACTTTGCCGGAGTTTCCCTAGTTGTCCTGCCGATCCTCCGGATGCAGCACGCAGGTCGACCCTTTTCCTTCCTGTGCACTGTCTTCCCCAAAGTTGAGAAAGTGGTATCTGCCTTCCAGCCATTCCACCAGTTGGTCGCAGTAATGCTGCGATCCTGGATGCCCCGACTGTCCTTGCGACTCCACCGCCCACAATCCGTCTTCGCCCAGGTCGCTGATGAGCCTGTAATTTGCTCCCGTCGGGGCCAACCAGTTCGGATCGAACCCCGTATTGCAAACCGTTACACCGTTACCGCCCACGGGCAGTCCGCCGCGATCGAGCAGTAGGCCCAGATCGCCGCGTCCTGAGAGGACGTGGCGCAGATGGACTCTATGGAGATTTCCCCACGCCCATGCCTTCATATCGGTTCCTAAGCGTTCCTCGATGGTTGTCAGTGCTGCCCTCACAGAATCGACAATCGCCGCTTCTCGATCTGAGTCTTCGAACCAGCCTGCCCTGTCCCCGTGGATCAGTTGTCCGGCGAGTCCACCAATCGTACCGGAAAGAGCTACCGCTAGCTCACCTTCAAACCTCTCGGCGGCGACCCTACCGCACCACCTGTTGAAAAAGACCTCGAAGATGGAGGCCGCTACAGAGTCTGGCGCCATGTTGTGGTCCCACGCCTGCAGATAGCGGGCGGCCTCCAAAACGCGTGCGTCACCACTGCCCAACAGAACGGGCAACAGTCCCGGAAGCGCTTCATCTGCACGAAGCGTTTGGGTGTCCTGCTGCATTTCTGCGAAAGTCTCTTTGGAGAAGCCGTTGCGTTCTTCGATCATCTGGCGGATCCGGCGCGCGCGGTGGCCGCTGGCCCACGTACCCGATAGCGGGTAGGGAAAGTCGTCAGGGGCTACGCGGTTGTTGGCAGTGGCAATCCATCCCCTGTCCGGGTCCTCAAGACGGGGCATTTGCTCGAATGGGATCAGGCCTTGCCACTGGTGAGCGGGATCCCAGCCGGGCCGGTATCCTCGCTCCCGGAGGTTCCTCACCGGAATGCCGCCGACGGCCTGGTAACCGATATGTCTTTCTGTGTCGGCGATTACCAGGCTCCAAGTTGGCACCTGCCACTCGCGGGTGGCTTCTCGCAGATTGGAGACAGTTCGTGCGCGGTCCATCCCCAGAAGCGAAGTCAGCCAGCCGCAGTTCGTGTGGCCCAGCCAGCGCAAGGAAACGGGGCCGGTACCGGTTGCCTCCGGGGGCAGAATCTCGTCGACGATGGGACCGTTTCTTGAAAAGCGGACCGTCATGTGTATCGGTTCGGCGCCTCGCACATGGATCGTTTCATCCAACGTGCGCCACCGCTCCCATGCGCCGTCGTAAAGAAAACTGCCTGGTTGTTCTGGATCCGTCTGCTCCTGGTACAGGTCCCTCTGTGAGCAGATGTTGTTGGTGATTCCCCAGGCAACGTGGCGATTGCGCCCGAACATGACTGCCGGCATACCGGCGTAGGCCATACCGGCCACATCGAAGGAACCGCCCTTCAGCTGCACTTCATACCAGCACGAGACGGCAGCAAAGGCGATGTGCGGGTCGCTGGCCACCATGGGCAGCCCCGACTTCGTGCGAGCGCCACTCACGACCCAGTTGTTGCTGCCCACTCCCTCCTGTGGGTCGCCCACGCTTGCGCCGACCCGGGAAACGCCCGCCGGATCTGCCGAGTACGCGCCTGCGGGGATGATGCTTTCCGCGTCTGCTTCTCCGGTCAGGAATGCCGAGTACAACGTCGTGTCCCCGAGCGCATGCTTTGCCAGTTCAGGGCCGACGATCACGGGGAAGCGAACCGTCAGGTAGTAGCGAAACTCGGCTGCGATTGCCAGGCAGTCAACGGGGCGCCAAGGTTCCGGCTCATAGTCGAGCAGCGCGAATTCAATAGGGAGATTGTTGGAGGAAAGTGCCAAAAGTGCGTTGACGCCTGCACTGAACCTTTCCAGCAGGGCGCGGGTCTCCGCAGGCGTGGACTCCCACTCGGAGGCCGCGATCCGGTTGAGGCCGACGGTACGCGCGATGGTGTCCAGCTGAACGCCGTCCTGGCCGAGGATTTCGGACAGCCGCCCGTGGCCTCTGCGGCGCAGGTAGTCGAGCTGAAAGAGACGGTCCTGCGCCATGGCAAAACCGAAGGCGAAGAACAGGTCTTCGTCATTTTCGGCGAGGATCTGGGGTATGCCCCAGCGATTGCGCACAATGCGCGTTTCAGCGCTCACCTCCGATTGCAGCGTAGTTCCTGGTTCGGGGGCCCTCCTCCTGATTTCGGCAGTCCACAGCCGATCAAATGCCGCTTGCGAGATGCCGTAATCGTTGCAGAGAGTGGCGAGCGACTCGCCGGATCCCAACCTCTTCAACAGTTCCCCAAAGAGAGTGTCCATGCGAAAGTCCTCCTGAACTATGCGAAAGTTCTACTGAATTCCCAGATGTAGGAGAGGAAAATGCGGCGGGAGGCCCCGACCAAAGAATCCCAAAACGCAGAGAACCTCCGATTGGAGGTTCTGGCTGGCAATGTGTGTGCGCGCCAGGCAGGACTCGAACCTGCGACCTTCGCCTCCGCAGGGCGACGCTCTAATCCACTGAGCTACTGGCGCTTATGGCGGGGAGGGAGGGATTTGAACCCTCGAGGGACATTGCTGCCCCTACCCACTTAGCAGGCGGGCGCACTCGACCAGGCTATGCGACCTCCCCATGTTAAGATTCTTGGCTGGGCCAGGCGGAGGGAGAGGGATTCGAACCCCCGGTGACATCACTGCCACAGTTGTTTTCAAGACAACCGCCTTCGTCCTCTCGGCCATCCCTCCGGGCCAGGACTTGCCAGCCATCAACCGGGACAGTATAAACCGGTTTCAGAAAACCTGTCAAATAATTGGGTCCAGTTCTCGCCGATCGGTTCTTGCTGTGAGTTGGCATTGCAGGGGTCTGATCCAACGTCTGGACGACAGTGCAACCAAATCCCGGAAGGGACCGCTCCATGAGGAAACGTCCAGCAGAATCGCTCAGCCGATCTCCAATTCGTCTCCAAGATAGGGCCGCAGGACATCCGGCAGCCTCACGCTTCCGTCCGACCTTTGATTATTCTCCAGAAGCGCGATGATAACGCGAGGCAGTGCAAGGCCCGAGCCATTGAGCGTGTAGAGGTACTCCGGGCGCGCCCCCTCCCGTGGACGGTAGCGGATATTGGCCCGTCGGGCCTGAAAGTCGCGGAAAAGCGAACAGGAGCTGACCTCGAGCCACTCCTGACAGCCGGCCGCCCAGACCTCCAGGTCATACTTGATGGCCGCGACGAACGAGAGGTCGCCGGTAGCGATGGCAACGCGGCGGTAGGGCAACTCAAGCCGCTCCAACAGTACCTCGGCGGCCCTGGTCAGCGACTCCAGCTCCTCACGACCGGTGGCGGGTTCAACAAATTTGACCATCTCCACCTTCTGGAACTGATGCACCCGCTTGATGCCGCGGGCGTCCTTGCCCGCCGACACCTTTTCGCGCCGGAAACAGGGGGTGCTGGCGACGTAGTAAAGGGGCAAAGTTCCGGGTTCCAGGATTTCATCGCGGTGCAGGTTTGTTACCGAAACTTCAGCAGTAGGTATGAACCAGTAGTCCTCTTCAGCGTCCCGGTAGAGGTTGTCGCCAAACTTGGGCAGATTGCCCGTCCCCTCCATGGCATGCCCGCGCACCATCATCGGCGGGTAGATTTCGGTGTAGCCGTGCTCCCGGATGTGTACGTCAAGAAACCAGTTTGACAGGACTCTTTGGAGACGAGCGCCCGGTCCTTTGAGAAAGTAGAACCGGCTGCCAGCAGTAGCAACGCCGCGTTCAAAGTCGATGATGTCCAGTTGCGGGCCAAAATCCCAGTGCGCCTGTGGTTCAAAGTCGAATTCAGGAAGCTCGCCCCATTGGGTCAGAACGACATTGCCCTCTTCGTCGGGTGCGACAGGGACATCATCTTCGGGTGGATTTGGGATGCGCATCATGGCATCGTGGTAGGAGGCCTCGACGCCGCGCAACTCGTCGTCGATCCGGGCAATTTCGTCACCGATCCGGCTCATCCGCTCTTTCAGGGCGTTGGCCTCGGAGGCCTTCTTTTCGCGGAAGAGAAGGCCGATCTGCCTGGAGCCGGTATTGCGCTCCTCACGCAGTTTCTCTCCTTGCTGCAGCAGCTCTCGCCGTCTTCCGTCCAAATCCAACGCCAGCTCCCAGGGGGCTTCGGAGTCATTCAGCTTTGCCATCGCCTGGGCCAGCGCTTCCCGGTTGTCCCGCATCCATCGAATGTCAAGCATCTCAAGCTCCTGCCAAGTGAAAAAAGTAACTCCAAGTCCAGACTAACTCCAGAACAGAAAAATCCCCTCGTCAGTTCAGGACGAGAGGACCCGTGGTACCACCTGAGTTCGCAGACTGCTGCGTCTGCCTCTGGCGCCGGTAACGGGGCGGAACCGTCCGGCCATTTGGTGCCGGATGCTCTTGGGGCGCTAAACCGTTCGTCGCCTATTGCCTCGCAGCAGCCGGCAACTCTCTGGAAGGTCGATTGGCCGGTTCGTTTCCCCAGTCACAGCAGTGACTGTTGAATTGGATGCGAGCGTATCACATGAAATTTACTCTGTCAAAAGAAGGGCACCTCGGGGGCATCCCAGATTTGGGGTGGGAACAGTCTGGCGGGGAATCCATGCCAGCGGCGGCTGGCGTTGTATACCGTCTTTGGGCGAGACGCGGTGCAGGCACCAGGCCTGGCCGTACGATGGAGTCCGTCAGTTGGGGAGGTTGCGAGGGCAGGTACTAGGGCGGCGCCTACTGGGATCTGATGGGACCGGCGGGAGGTGGACTGGCCAGACACCTTCGAATAGGCACTTGGTACGAATATCGACACCAGGTCGATGAGGCATGTTGTAGGAGAGGGGGCGTTGCGG
>JAPPKT010000620.1 GCA_028819675.1 Caldilineaceae bacterium
AAGTCTCGAACCAAGGCCCGGGTACACGCTTACGCGCACAGGGGGCTGGCCAGGAGTCTGTACGTATTGGATGCGCGCCGTGCGCCCAAAGATGAGGATGTTTTTTGAGCAGAAGAACCATTTTACCCCAAACACCACCAAGCCCAAAAAGCAAAAAAACCGGGGCAGCATTGCCCCGGTCTCAGCACCACTTTCTCCCGCGGCTCTACCTCATTCAAAGCCCGCCACGATCACGCTCGCCCCGCCCCGGCGCCCTCACGCATATCTGGCCGCGCAAGGCCGGGCATCTGCGCCTCGTCTGAAGAAGAGGCGTTTGCCGCCACGTTATTCAAGTGAGAACAGCTCTCCCAACTCATCGAGTGCTTCCGGATCACAATCCACGAAAAATGTCTCAGGGTCCTCGCCAAGGGCGGTAAAGAAGGACATAACCTCCAAAAAGGTTGCGTTTTCCAGGTCTCTAAATGGCTCAAGCAGCCCCATGTAACAGGCGAGTTCCGACTGAGTCTCCGCGTAAGTAGGGTCGGGCGTAACGATTCGACTATGTGCATCGTAGAATTCGAACGCCGTGTCCAGTATGCCGAATAGCGCAGCGAAAACTTCGTCGACATCATCAGATTCAAAGGCCGCCTCCCACTCCGGAATGAGCTGCAATATGCGAAGAATCTCCTCATCGACCCAACGCTTATATTGAGCCGCGGTCATTTCGACAACACCCTCAGCCGGGATCTCGGGTGGCACGTCGGACATCGCGAGCAGTTGAGCGACCTGGCGTTCCAGTGTCTCGATGCGTTCTTCCTGCGCTTCCACCTTTTCCAGGCGCACCAGAATGTCTTGCACCTGCTCTTCCAAAGTAGGCAGCACGTCCTGAGCAACGACAGGAACCGCCGCGCACAGAACCACGAAGATAGCCGTAATAATCCAGTACTTTCTAATCAAAGGTCTCCTATTGCAGGCTAAGGCCATTGAATGGGACACTAAGGGGTTGAAGCCTGAGAGGGGGCGTCAAGGGATTGAAGCATTTTCTACATATCCGCCGATACTGTCAACCGTCACGAACATAAAGGCTTGGCGCATCACCCTCGCACAACTGGTACTGCCGGCCCCCGCCACACTCTTAGCAAAGGACGAGCTGACTATCGAAGGCATTCTCTCCCCGCATGGGCGCGCGAACATTGTAGGGGCAACCCTTGTGGTTGCCACCGTTGGGTCTCCTGATGCAGATTCAGAGCGGGATCGGAAGCTTTCACCCTCGTCTATTGGACTACCAGCAATCCGAATATAACACCGCACTGGCCTGTCTACATGCTTATCTCCACCGCCAGCTCGCGGTACCGGCAAAACGCATTGGCCAACTGCATCTGACGCGGCGAGCGGCAGGCGGGAGTGAACAGTGCCGGTGAGGCAACCAGAACACAGACGCAGCGCGCCCTCGACGTTGCCACATTCAAACGGTTCAGACTGTACAGAAACTCCATCCCCCGCGGCGCCTCCTCCGGCGTCGACGTCGCCATCGAGTAGATCACCACAGGCGCCTCCTGCCCCTGGAACTTGTCCACAGTCCCGACCCGCGCCCCGGGTAGCAGCCGTTGGATTTCAAAAACCTGCGCGTTGTAAGGGGCAATGATCAGAATATCATCAAGAGTGATCGGTTTCCGCTGGCCCGCGCGATCGATCCATTCTGCGTGCTCCGCGATTAGAGAATGGACCAAGTCCTGCACGCGAGCCGCCTCTTGCCCCGATGCGTTCACGTTTCCCTGGTGCAATACCGGCATAAATCGCAGCCCTGTCCCGCCAATCGGGACCGGCGCGATCAGACACTGCTTTCCGAGATCAGGACGTGACCTGAGCTTGTCCTCGTAGAACATTTCCGACGTAAATGCGCATATGTCGGGATGAAGCCGCCACGTGTCCTCAAGAAACAGGCCGCGACCCGCGCCGATCGTCCGATCCCCGGAAAGCAAATGGCCCAGCCCCGACTGCTCAGCGCCCTCCGGGTGAGAACCCTGCATCGGCTGGTCCAACTGCTGCGGATCCCCCAACAACACCAGGTTCCGCCCTGCGTGAGAGATCGCTAACACATTGGCCAGCGACATCTGCGCCGCCTCGTCCACAAAGAGCACATCAACTGCGCCACCCGCCTCTTCCCTCGCCCACAGCCACGCCGTACCCGCCCCAACCCGGCAATCTCTTCCCAGCGCGCGGAAAAAGGGCGTGTTGTCTTTTACCAGGATCAAACGTGGATCGCCCGACTCTGTGCTCGCCCCCCTGCCGACCTTCTGAACCGCCCGTAATTCGACACCTCCCTCTTGTGCAGCCTCCATAACGCCGTCAAGAAGATTTCCAATGACCTTGTGGCTGTTGGCACAGATCCCCACCCGCGCGCCGTTCGCCACCAACCGGCAGATCATCCTCGAAGCCGTAAACGTCTTGCCCGCCCCCGGCGGCCCCTGGATCGGCAGTACCCCGAAGCCGGGCCTGCCGGCAATCCGCAGTGCCGCATCCAGCGCCGTCTCCCCTTCGTGCCGTAAGGGTTCGCCTCCGGTACGCGGCGGCTCTCTCAGCAAAAGGTCGCGCGCCACCGCAAAGGCCCCATCTCCACTTATCCCTCTGATGGCTATTTCCTCGCCGATTCGCACTAGCGCTTCTTTCTGTGCCTTGGTCGCGATGTGATCATGGGCAAAGAGTGCTTCCGGCTGAATGTCGACCACGCCGCGCGGCTTTCTGACATCGACTGTTCGGTCGCGTTCGTTGAGGACAACCAATTTCCCGAAGCGGCCGACTCCTGGTACGTACAATGTTTCCCCGCCGCGCAGATCAACGTCTTGGGCGGGGAAATGGTAGCGTAGGACAGGCTTCCCCTCTTCATCTTCACCTTCGCCGGCAAAAGTGAGATCGGCCAGCGCGGCCTTCTCGTCTATCAACTCCTCAACCGTGTAATCATAGAGCCGAAAATACTCCCACCAAACCGGTTTCTCCTCGCGCCGGTGCCAATCAAGAACATTCGCCAGCAGCCAGCGCGCCTGCTGTTCCTTGCCGCGCTCACCCGCCAGGACCGGCATGTCGGATCCAATGATCCGCCCGCTTAACTCTTCAATCATCTTCTGCCAGTCCGAGACACTCTCCGGCGCATCCCCGTCTTCCACCGCCGGCCTCTCTATTTCCGCTCCGCCCCGCACCATCTCCTGCCGGATCGATTCCAGCCAGTCGCGCAAATGTAACGTCGACGCGCAGTCGTCCCGATTGTACGCTTCGACGACCCGTCTGTCTGCCGCGGCGATGTCTTCGGGGCTGCCCAATTCCAGGCACGCGCCAAGCCTGAACAGGGCCGGGTTTACCGTTCGCAAGTCGGCTGCCCGCCTGAATCCGAAGAACTTCTCCATCTCTTTGAGAGAGTAGCTCTCCACGCTTGCCCGCAAACCCCCGCGTACCACCCGGTGCAGATCCACGAACAAACCCGCTCGCAACATGCTGTCTACCTCGTCCTCGCGCGTGGCATAATACCCCATAAGCCGCTTCATCGCGCTCGGTTCGTACGGCGCAAAATGGTAGATGTGCATTCCCGGGTACTGTCGCCAGCGCGCCATCACCCAATCAACAAACTCTTCGAAGTTTATCTTCTCTTGCGCATGGTCAAAGGCCCAGAGACACGTATGCTTTCCCTCCCCCGCCTCGTCCAAGGTCAAATAACCGAACAGATACTCCAGCCCCTTCTCCCCAACAAATGGTGAACCTTCAAAGTCAAAAAAGATATCACCCGGCGCCGGTTCGGGCAGAAGGGCAAGCCCTGCCTTCGGTTCGGGCGCTAGCGGCTCCCACACAGGTTGGCCGCTGCGCCGCTCCTCTAACTGTACGCGCGCTTGTTCCCGCACCCGCTCATAACCGGCCGCCGCCCCCCGTTCGGGCCTCCACGCAAGCGGCAGTGCCAGTTCCGCCAAGCCTTCGGTCGTAGTCACGTCCTGACTTCGAAGCTCCTCAATCTGCGAGGAGGATATCCCGGCCACTAGGCAGAGGTGGTCATCGTTTCGCCGCCGCGGATCGCACAACTCCTGGTTCCAGCGGCAGATGCTGCAATGCTCCCTCGGCTCTGGATAGGTAAGGCTATGCGACTCGGCGGCTGCCTCTAGGTCCGACCGCACCAACCGGTAATACGCCGCATAATCGTTGCAACGGTAACTCTGAGGTTCGAATTCGCTCCAGGGAACGACCACATGCATATTCTCCGGCATCACACCCTGCACAGTCCGCACCAGGTCACTGTACAGCGAAAGCTGCAGGATCGTTCCCCCCTTCGTCTCCTGGGCCAGCTTAGTGTCAATGACCTCGTACGACCAGTCGCCCAAATCGCTCGACGCGTCAATCCGGCTAAGAATATCCGGTCGCCCACCCCAGTTACCTTCCGCAAGCGCGCCCTGTACGATGGTGTCCTGGCCTGCCCGCATCGCCGCCACCGTCGCCGCCACAGTCTCGGCGTCAATGCCCACGCCCGCGATCGTCGTCACCTCGCGGCCCATCTCCTCCAGACGGCGAATAAAATCCCTTTCGTGGGCCAGCCCCCGTTCGCGCAGCAGTTTCAGTTCCGGATCCCACGCCTTCGGCGCACCCCGCTGTCCTCTCACCACCTCCAAGTTCAGCGCGGTCAAATGCCGACACGCCAAGTGCCCCACCAGATCACTCGCACTGAAGCGTATCGCCCCACCTACCAGGTCCATACTCCTCAGTTCCTCCTTAGAATCCAAGATCGACGCAGACGCATAAATTACCACAGACTCCTACAACCACCGCCAAGAGAAGAATACGAGTGTACGCCCGACTAGACGGTGCTGACTCTTCGCGGTCTGGGCTGGGTTTCTTTCTGTGCCTGCCTGTCCGCCTCCTGTGTCTATGTGCGGCGGAAGATTTCCTTCTATTCAGCGCCTTTTCCGGGTCAAAATCGTCGTTCCGTCCCGAACTGCAAGCCCCTATATTACCTGATCTGCCAGTAAAGTCATCTAGAACTCCCTTCACCGCATCGAGTTTCCGTCCCCAGACCCCCCACAAATGTCCAGTTTAGGTCACCGCGAGTTCCCTAAACTGGCACAACATCCGCCGCGCGTGTACACTACGGCAAAAATTAGGGTCGCCCCCCGACCCGATCACATACCCATACACGCCTTACAACCATATACCTCCCTGATTACCATGCCTGACATTGATAAAGCTCTGGAATAACTATGTGCTCGCTCCACCGACCTGTTTGGCATTGGGTGTTCATTCGACTGACTGAATGATGAAGACTGCTCTCCAAAACGAATCTGGTCCCCAAGGTGACCACTTTACCTAGATTTTCCCTATAGAGTTTCCCCCATATTCAGCTCTATACACAGTCAATTGGGTGGATAGTCAGATGCTTGATCCTCAAAGTCATACTGAACTGAGATCGCAAATATGGGACCAGATCGGCCAGGACATGCGAATCTTAGAGAGCCTCAGGGATGAAATTAGTCCGCTTCGGTCATCGGTTCGAAGAATACAGCCTCGTTCAACTACCTCAGTCTCCTTGGTTGGGACAGACGGAGGGAACAACCGCATTCAGTTCGATCCCTTCCTTGTTCAACTAGTACGAGTCGTAGATTCAAGCAACAACGAGTATTGCCTGGAAGCCATAACACCGACAACCAATGTAACTGAACTGAGCCGCAGACAGTTCTACGAGAATGGCAGACCGCGCACGAAGCTGGGGCAAATGATGGAATTCTTGGGGGTTAAGGACCTGACCAATTTGAGTCACATGATTCGGCGGAATGATGATGATCGCCCGACTAGCACAAGTTGGGTGCAAGTTTATCGTGTGTTGATAGAATGGGCAGTTCTGTTCAGCATATTGCGAGACAAGGACTTCGGCACTGACACAATTATCGTGTGTGATGGTCTTCTGAGGAGCAAAGTCTTTGCCGGAGACCTGTTTGCTAGATTGGGAGAAGGATTCAGGGAAGCCATTGAACGCCATAGGCGGGAAGGTAGCAGACGGATTTACCTGGTAGGAATAGCCAAGCACTCAAAGGTGTTAGATCGCTATCGTTTGGCGATGGCTCTCGAAGACATACTCACGACAACCTATCCGGCCTATACCTCCGTCCCCCGTGATCTGGAAGAGAAGGCGTACGTTTGGTCCGAGTACGCGAGAGGCGACGACCGAGCCCTGGAGGGGGGAGAAGTCAATAAATTTGTGGCTGGCAAGATGTTTTTTGTAAAGTTTGGAGCCGGTTCGCGGGATCCCATCTGGCCAGTAGACATTTTCTTCCCTCAACATGAGGAGGCCCCGACAATTCTGGGATGCCTACTCGCCGACGCGACCGACGGTTTCCCCGTCCCCTTCTATCCGAGGTGCTTACAGAAAGCCCATGAGAATGCAGCTCTTGTAGATTTTGATTTCGATGTACTCCAAGATGAGGTCTTCTCAGGCCTCAGGGACGCGTTAGGCACACAGTCGAACAGACTAGACGAGTTTCAATTTCAAGATTCCGACTTATCAAATCGACGGTACTAGAACAATGACTGCCATTAGATTATTCCCTTCAGAGCGGATTGTAGGAGTCTTCCGGGGGTTTAGAGACGGCGGAATGGAATTCCACGCCGACCTAGCATTACCTTACCGGCAGGAGTTCCAGAGCATTCCAATGCACGGTCAGTTCCTGATGGTTCAGCTTGAGACGCCCGACGAAGCTGTTCTTGGTCGAATCGCGTCACTTTCCTCCGAGGGCAAACTCTCCTCCGGTTCCGGAGAAGAGTTTAATATCAGAGCAGTTCAAGATGGGCGTCCCATTCCAGAAGATCTCAGAGAACAGTACCTTCGATATCGAGTCGACATCAGGGTGTTGGGCGTTCTGCGGTCAACTTCCGAGGGCCTTAACTTCGTAGCTTCACACCGTCGACTTCCACATGTTGGTAGCCCCGTTGCCTTCCCTTCTGAAGATGTTCTCAGAGAAATCGTGGGACACAACGTTGACGGTGCATTAATTGGGCACTTCGCGTTGGGTGAATACTTCTACGGTCCGCATTCGCTCGCCAAGGAAGTATGGATGCAGGTCCAGCCTGAAGAAGTGCAGGTGAACTTCGCTGTAGAGAGCCTCGTATCACGAAGAAGCTTCATATTTGCTCGCGCCGGTTTCGGCAAGTCGAACCTGAACAAGCTGCTGTTCAGCAGCCTCTATGCCCAAACTCCCACTGTGGAGAAGAGGCAGGGACGCCGCGTCCCGGTTGGCACTATTCTTTTTGATCCGGATGGCGAGTATTTCTGGCCAGATGATAGAGGAAGACCAGGTTTCTGCGATGTTCCTGGGATGGAAGATCATCTTGTTGTGTTTACATCCAGGCACAATCCCAGTCCGTTTTATCAGTCCTTTGTCGCAAGTGGAATTAAATTGGACATACGGAGGCTTCGTCCCAGCGACGTAGTCGCGATCTCACTTTCTCCAGAACGACAAGAGCAGCAAAATGTCCTTAAATTGCGAGCCATGAACCAACAGAACTGGGAAGAACTGGTGAATCTGGTGCACGCCGAGGGCAACAATGCTTCGCTTGATCGCATCAAAGAACTCCTCAGATTAGAATCCGGCCAAGATGCGGAAGCCCTAGCAGCTAGAGCAAACGCCACCAGGATCGTACGAATGCTTCACGATCCTGCAAGTCAGCTTATGGACATGATTATGGCTGCTCTCGGTGACGGAAAGTTGTGCGTGGTTGATGTGTCTCAACTGTCCGGGGGGCAGGCTCTCGTGCTATCGGGCTTAGTCCTCCGCCGCATATTCGACCGGAACCAAGAGGAGTTCACCGCAGCCAATCCTAAGACAATTCCAACGATTGCCGTTGTAGAAGAAGCCCAATCTGTCCTCAATGAAAGGGCGACGGCCGCAGAGCCTTACATCCAGTGGGTAAAGGAAGGTCGGAAATACGATCTGGGCGCGGTCTTGGTTACGCAGCAGCCCGGTAGTATCCCAAATGAGATACTGAGTCAGGGGGACAATTGGTTCCTCTTTCATCTCTTATCTGCTGGAGACCTTTCAAATGTGCGGGGCGCCAACGCTCACTTCGGTCAGGATCTCTTGAGCGCACTACTGAATGAGCCAATACCGGGCCAAGGTGTCTTCTGGAGTTCTGTGGGTGGGAAACAATATCCTGTCCCACTTAGGGTTCTGTCGTTTGAGAATCAATATCGAATGCTTGACCCAAAGTACAATCGAGAACCCGCGAACACCTATGCCAGACAGCTCCGAATGCGGATTGGAGAATTACTTGATCCAGTTACAGCCAATCCAGAACGGAACGGAACGGCAGCAGCAGTAAGCATCGACGGCGGAAGTCCGGATGGTGGTACCGCACCTGTTGATACTCTTTATTCTATGCAAATGCGAGCTGTTGAGGCGGTTCGCCAGAGCGAAATCTTCGAGAAGGTTCGGTCACAAAACGGCTTAGCTTGGGGAACTCTCAAAGCATTCTTCGTAGATATACTGCCAGAGGATCTGGACGATCGTGACCAGTTCGCTTACAATCTTGTGCCCAAAGTCCTGAATGAACTGTTTGGCCCTCAAGATGTGAGATGGGAAGCCTACACGCCCGAAGGAAGAAAAACCACATGGGTAAGGAAGATCGGTGAGTCGTGACTTCTCCCACGGCTGCCCTTAACGCCGTCTGTCCCTACTTCACCATGTTCCCTCTCGAATTCCCGCTGCGAGTTCTTTCACGGGAATCAGCGACCAATGCCAAGGTGCTAGATCCCTTCTGCGGCCGCGGTACTACCAACATGGCGGCAAGACTCCAGGGATTTTCCAGCGTAGGAATCGATAGTCACCCACTCGCAACCGCGTTGACCAAAGCTAAGCTGGTATCAACCAACTCCAAAGCCATAGTGAAGGCGCTGGAGCGGATTCTCAGTGAATCGGGTGATGTTGAAGGAGTGCCAACAGGGGAATTCTGGGAACTCGCGTTTGAGGAAGCCACGCTCACTCATATAACAAGAGTCAGGAATGCTCTGCTTCGGGACTGTCGTTCATCAGCTAGAGTGGCCCTTCGTGCAATTCTGCTCGGAGTGTTGCACGGCCCGGTAATGAAGGGAGCACCATCTTACTTGTCCAACCAGAGTCCCCGAACCTACGCGCCAAAGCCACGCTACGCGGTGAACTTCTGGCGTAAACACGATCTTAGACCTCAGAATGTGGATATTCACGACCTCGTGACACGCCGGGCACATAGGTACTTTGGAAATGTGCTTCCATCTGTCCATTCACAGGTATTGCTTGGCGACAGTCGAAATGAGCATATGTTCCACAAACTTGAGGGACGTGAAGTTGATTGGGTTGTCACGTCGCCACCATACTACGGATTAAACACTTACAGGCCCGATCAATGGCTCAGATTATGGTTTCTAGGAGGGCCGGATTTCGTCGATTACTCTCAACCGGACCAATTGAGCCACGATAGTCCAGAGAGCTACACCAAACAGCTTTCCCGCGTGTGGAAGAATTGTGAAGGCGTATGCCGAGATGGAGCCCGCATGGTCGTCCGATTCGGACATATATCAGATCGGCAAGTTAATGCGTTTGAGATTCTGCGGGAATCTTTCTCTGGAACGAACTGGCGAATCCAAACGAAATGCGACGCGGGGGTTGCCTCAATGGGGAAACGTCAAGCAGACCATTTCGGTGTCCGTTCAACAGCTCAGCGTGAATTTGACCTTTGGGCGATCAATTGTTGAACCGTCACCTTTTTGGTATGTACGATTCTCCTCTTGCCTTACATAGGTACCAGGGTGTTCATGCAAAATCTATCATCGTCTCTGTTCTTGACGGTCGGCGATTTGAGAGAACGAAATTTTCTTCAATCCATCGCCTCTCTTTCCGTCGCCCACTGCCTCCGCCGCGCCTGAAAGTCCTACCGCAAGGCCACCTCCTCTTACTCGTGGTTGCAGTGATACGCTTCAAATCGCCGCCTGCGCTCTCCGAGCGACTCGCCCTTATACAGCCAGTACTCGATCGTCGTTCCGACCCGTTCCTTGCCATACGCTCTCTCAGCCGCTGCGCTCAAGCTCACCACTTCGCCCTCATACACGATTTCAGGCGGACTTAGACCAACAACAACACACTCAACGTCATCGCGTCTGCGAAGCGTAAGTGTAGCCCCAACGGGTATGCCAATCATCTCAAGATCAATATTGGGCCTCGCCATCGAACAATCCTCCTGCTTTCACTACCCGTACAAAGGAAAGGCGGGAATCTCAGCTTCCTACCCCTCCCACTTGCTGTTGAAATTAACGTGTTCTGACCGGACCTGCACTATACCACTGTCTACTCAAGCCACCGAAGGGGGGAGGAGAGGAACGATTAGAGATGAGAGGCATCCGCCTTCCACACCACCTGAACCGCCCTACGCACACTCCCCGTCCCCAAATGATAAGGCAGCCCAGAACCGGCTCGCCCGCAACTGCAGTTAATCCCCCAAATCCCCCCAAATCACAGTTCAGACAAACGCACGCGGCGAAATCATTAGATATCGTTTTGTTATCACAGACCCATCCCATACCATAAATTGGCCGTCATCTCTTACTCTTCTTACAGCCTCTAAGTGACTGAAGCACGACAGCCTTACTCCTCATGTTGGAAGGATACGGGAATCATCTTCGTGCAATTCAAGACTCTGCCCCATTGAAGCCCGGCTCCCGTGGAAATTCAGTCACAATACTCGACAAGCTGGCCAGCAACGTCTCTTTCAGCATTGACATAGTTGCAGTTACAAGTGAACTTCAGAGCTTTGCTGAACCGGAATCTCGTATGCGCTTACTTCTATCGACTTTCGAGCCTATCGAGCCGCAGTGGTACCCTGAAGGCCCTACGCTTGCAGAAAGTCTGTATTCCGCTATTGCCAGACGTGCTTTATGGATTCAGGAGGTGGACCGTTCGCTACGCAACCATGGCACGCAATATGGCGCGATTGCTGGTGCCATGGAAAATGTCCGCCTTCAATTCTGCTGGCGTAACGCCCTGCCTGGCAGGCGCCTTGTCCGCATCGCCAATCTGCGTTCACTTGTCAAGTCCCAATCTACAAATTGCGGAGGATTATCATGTTTGCACCGGACGATCCGAAAAACAGAAGCGGCCGCGGGAGAACCAAGTGGCCGACCGTGGCCGCCCTGCTGATACTGCTCATCGCCGCCGCGGCCGGCTGGAACTGGGTTTGGGGCCTGTTCTTCCTCTACTGGTCGCTTATCGGCTTCGTCGCGCGCCAGACCTTTATCGTGCAGATCATCCACCGGGACGAACATCCCCTTTTGTTCCACCTGGTCAGCATCTCGTGGGTGCTGCTGGCCGTGCTGACCGTACTCTACGACCTCTTTCCCGCAACCGCTGCCCTGTGGCTGGGAGGAGCTGAAGGCTGAGTTCGCAACCATGCCGGTTCTGCCGGTCGCAGCGTATACGGCGCAGGCCTGGTACGACCTGGAGCAGGCCCGCATCTTCTCCCGCACGCGGGCCTGCTCCGGTTTCGTGGAGGAGATCACCGAACCCGGCCACTATCTCGCAGTACAGGACGGCCTGAACGGCATCTTTATCGTCATAGGAGAGGACCGGTAGCTGCGCGCCTTCCACAACATCTGTCGCCATCGCGGCGCCCAGCTACTGCGCGCGGCGGGCAAGACTCGCGAGGTGATCGTCTGCCCCTACCATGACTGGACTTACGACCTCGAGGGCAAGCTGCGCGTCATCCCCGACCGCCGCCGCGCCTTCGCCGGCGTCGATCTCGACGGCCTGGACCTGAAACCGGCCGCGTTCGCGCGCTGGCGCGGCATGCTGTGGGTGCATCCCAGCGCCGACGACGCCCCGGTCGCAGACTGGTTCGCCGCCATCGAGCCTCACCTGGGACAGCACCGCGTCGACCGGTTGCCGGAAGAACCCGACGCCCGCAGTGAGCGCGTCATCGCCGCCAATTGGAAGATCGATGCGGCTGCCCTGAGCCGATACATTCACAATCACAGTCAATCTCATAAATCCCTTAAATCACAGTTCAGACAATCCACCCACCCCCACAGCAAAAAGATCCCCCCAACAGACAACGAACGCCCGCCTTCCATCCTGAAAATCCTTATCAATCCT
>JAPPKT010000129.1 GCA_028819675.1 Caldilineaceae bacterium
TTCCCCTGGACGCCTCGCTGCACGCCGACGCGCTGCAACGGGTATACGAACTGTCACCGGCCTACTGGGAGATGTATCATCTGGCCCAGGCGCCCGCCGGGCAATCGGCGCGCGATCTGGAAGCGATCGAGGCCGAGCCGGGCCGTATGGGGCTGGGGATTGTGGCGGCGAATGAGCCGGGCAACACCGAAGCCGGCGCACAACTGGTGGGCCTGATCGACTTCCGCCTGCACTGGCCGGACCCCGAAACAGCATATATCGGCATTCTGCTGGTGGCGGAGCCGTTCCAACGTCAGCGCGTGGGCACGAATGCCTGGGCCCTGCTGGAGCCGTGGCTGGCTGCGGAGGGTGGTGTGCGCGAGGCCAAATTGGGCGTCGAGCAGTTCAACCCCGGGGCGCTCCGCTTTTTCCAATCCCTCGGATTTAGTCTGACCGGCGAGGCGCAGCGCATCCGTTCCGGCAAACGCCTGGTGCGTCTGCTGGCGATGGAGAAGCAACTGGGAAGTAGTGACGAAACTGGCTGCAAAAGTGGGAGTGATGATGGGAACGACTGACGGGAGAGTTGTGGAAGCAGGTTCGACGGAGGAGACGATTCTGCGCGTTGCCGGAAAGCTGCGTGCGCTGAGTAACAACGGCCTCCATTTTGCCGACAATCCTTACCAGGTTGAGACTTTCGAGCAGATGTTGGCCCTGTCTGCGGAGTTGACGGCGTTGGTTGATACGCGCCCGCTGGCCGAAATTCAACGCCATTTCTTTGATGATACGCGCTATGTCTCACCATATGTGGTGGTGGATACTGCCGCCTTCGATGACGCCGGCCGCATTCTCCTGATCCAACGCAAGGACAACGGGCGTTGGGCTCTGCCGGGCGGGTGGTGCGAAGTGAACGAGCTGCCGGGAGATGGAGCGGTGCGCGAGGTATGGGAAGAGACCGGCTGCCGGGTTGAACTGAGCGGTTATCTCGGTATTTTCGATAACAATTATCACGGCGGCGGCGGTCTGCACCATCTCTACTGCCTGCTCTTCGCCGCCCGCCACGTCGAAGGAACGCCAATCGTCACCCGGGAGACGTTGGACGTAGGCTGGTTCACGCCGCAGAATTTGCCTTGGGATGCACTGCACGCTGCCCACCCTGCCCGTATCCGCTTCGCCTTCAAGTGGCAAGAAGACCCCTCTCAGCGATCCTTTTACGATCCCCCGAGTTGGCAGCCGCAGCCGACCTGGCAGCACAAAACACCCCAGGAGTAAGAGTGAAACCTACCTCTGCCTGCTGTCCGTAGACAGATCGTAGACATATTGCACAGCAATTCAGTCGGGCCGGACTTCGGGGCTTCGACCGTGCCCGGCCCGGCATTCTCCACGCACTCCAGTGTATTCGCACGGCCAGTCGACCCGATTTCCTCTCCAAACGGGCAGAAAAACTGAATGCCCTTGCGCTTTCTCAAGTACCGGAGCATTTTGGTAATATATACTTTCCGTTAATGGACAGTAGCGACCAAAAGTGGTAACATAGCTCCGATAGCGAACATTTGTTCAAACTCCCGCACCACCTGGTTATTTGTGGGCGCCGGAATCGGGCGCTTGGCTAACAGGAACAAGAAACGAATGGAGGCTGCATGGCGCTTGACAAGCTGATCATACGCGGCGCACGCGAACACAATCTGCGCAACGTGGATCTGGAGATCCCGCGCGATAAGCTGGTGGTGATCACTGGGTTGAGCGGCAGCGGCAAAAGCAGCCTGGCCTTCGATACCATCTACGCCGAAGGGCAACGCCGCTACGTCGAGTCTCTTTCCTCCTATGCGCGCCAGTTCCTCGGTTTGATGGAAAAGCCGGACGTCGATCAGATCGAAGGACTCAGCCCCGCGATTTCAATCGACCAGAAGGGCGCCGGGCGCAATCCCCGCTCAACCGTCGGCACCGTCACCGAAGTCTACGACTACCTGCGCCTCCTTTATGCACGCGTCGGCCAGCCCCACTGCCCCGAGTGCGGCGACCCGATCACCCAGCAGACGCCGCAGCAGATCGTCAACTCAATTCTGGACATGGAGGAGGGCGCCCGCCTGCTGATCCTGGCCCCGATCATCAAGGATCGCAAAGGCGAGCACAAAGGCGTCTTCGACGATCTGCAGTCGCAGGGTTATGTGCGTGTACGCGTGAACGGCGAACTGTTCGAGGTCGGCGAAGCACCGGAGCTGGACCGCTACAAGATGCATACCATTGAAGCGGTAATCGACCGCATCATCGTGCGGGCAGAGCGGTCCGACCCGGACGACCCCGGAAGCGTGCTGCCGGGCACCGACCGCACGCGGCTCACCGACTCGGTGGAGACGGCGCTCAAGTTGGGCGAGGGCTCAGTGATCGTTTCCGAAGTGAAGCGCGTTCCGGTCGATGGCAACGGCAGCCTGCGCGAGGTCGCGACCGACCGGGTCTTCAGCGAGCATTTCGCCTGTATGCGCTGCGGTCTCAGTTTTACCGAGATCGAGCCGCGCACCTTCAGCTTCAACAGCCCGCACGGGGCCTGTACATCCTGCGACGGGCTGGGCGTACAAAAGGAGTTTGACCCCGACCTGATTCTGGACGGTGATCTCAGTATTGCCGAGGGGGCCGTGCGCCCCTGGCAAGGGGCGAATTCCGGCAACGGTGACGAGGGCTACTACAAGCAGTTGCTGCGTTCGGTATGCAACCAGTTCTCGATTCCCCGCACCGCACCGGTAAAAGAACTGAGCAGCAAGCAGCGGGACATAATCCTGTACGGACCGCCGGGACGGGAAAAGGTACAGGTGCACTACCGCAACGCCCGCGGCTACGAGCGCAATTACGAGACGCAGTACGCAGGCGTACTTCCCAACCTGCAGCGGCGCTTCCGGGAGACCGACAGCGATTGGATCCGCAGTAAGTTGGAAGAATACATGGGCATCAACCCCTGCCCCGAATGCGAAGGACGGCGCCTGCGGCCAATGGCGCTGGCGGTAACGGTTGCCGACAAGAGCATCCATGATATTACGGCGATGTCGGTCAACGATTCGCTGACCTGGGTGCAGGCAGCCGCGGGGCGCAACGGCACCGAGCCGCTCTTCTCCCCTCGCCAGCTCGCGATCGGCGGCCAGGTGTTGAGAGAGATCGAGGCGCGGTTGGAGTTCATGGTGAATGTAGGACTCGACTATCTGACCCTCAACCGCACCGCCGTATCCCTGTCCGGCGGCGAGTCGCAGCGGATCCGGCTGGCTACGCAGATCGGCAGCCAGTTGATGGGTGTTCTCTACATTCTGGATGAGCCAAGTATCGGTCTGCACCAGCGAGACAATGTTCGGCTGATCAACACCTTGAAGGGGATGCGGGATCTGGGAAACACCGTGCTTGTGGTCGAGCATGACGAGGAAACAATTCGTGCGGCCGACTGGGTGGTTGATATGGGGCCGGGCGCCGGTGAACACGGCGGCGAGGTAGTCGTTTCAGCGCTGCTCGATTCCTTCGTTGAACACCGGGAAAGTCTTACCGCCCAGTTCATTCGCGGCGAGCGGCTGATTGAAGTGCCGATGGAGCGGCGCGAAGGCAACGGGGAGTATCTGCATGTACGCGGCGCCACCGAGAACAATCTCAAAAGGGTTGACGTACGCTTCCCGCTGGGCCGGCTGGTCGCGGTGACCGGTGTGAGCGGCAGCGGCAAATCCAGCCTGGTCGTAGAGGTGCTCTACAAACGGCTGGCGCAGAGCTTCTACCGGGCCAAGGCGCGCCCTGGCAGCTGCGAGAGAATTGAGGGTATCGAGCATCTGGATAAGGTGATCGAGATCGACCAGAGCCCGATCGGGCGAACGCCGCGCAGCAACCCCGCCACCTATGTGGGACTGTTTACACCAATGCGTGAGCTGTTCGCCAGCATCCCCGAGGCGAAAGCCCGCGGATACAAGGCGGGACGCTTCAGTTTTAACGTAAAGGGCGGCCGCTGCGAGGCCTGTCGCGGCGACGGCATTATCAGGATCGAGATGCAGTTTCTGCCCGACGTCTACGTCTCCTGCGAAGAGTGCCACGGTGACCGCTACAACCGCGAAACCCTCGATATCCGTTTCCGCGGCAAATCGATTTCCGATGTGCTGGATATGACCGTCGAAGAGGCACTGGACTTCTTCCAGAACATCCCCCGCATACGCTCCCGCTTGCAAACGCTGATGGCTGTCGGGCTGGGTTATATCCGCCTGGGACAGCCGGCAACCACCCTTTCCGGTGGTGAAGCGCAACGAATCAAACTGAGCAAAGAGTTAAGCCGGCGCGACACCGGCAACACCTTCTATATCCTGGATGAGCCGACGACCGGTCTGCATTTCGAGGATGTGCGCAAACTTCTCGGTGTTCTGCACGAACTGGCGGACCGGGGCAACACCGTACTGGTCATTGAGCACAATCTGGATGTTATAAAAAACTGCGACTGGGTGATCGACATGGGGCCGGAAGGTGGGGGCAAGGGCGGCTTCGTAGTGGCTGAGGGCACCCCGGAACAGGTCGCGACGGTCGAGAAGAGTTACACAGGACAGTTCCTGCAAGGCTGCCTGAGGGAGGTGGTCAGTGCCTAGCAGCTGCAGACTAGTCCCTGCGCTGGTTACAGCCGGCAGCTTTTTGGAAGAGGGAGCAAGGCGCATACGGGGGGGTTCCCGTCTGTTCCTGCTTGCATCAGTTTGCATGGTGCTTGTTCTAGCAGGCTGCGTACCCATCCAACCCGAATCGCCGCCCGCCAGCGGACAACTGCCGGCTTCGTCAGCGCAAAGTAAGCCACAGGCCACTGTAGAGCCGGCTGCTGCCGATATTCCGGGTCCGACGGCCACCGCCGCGTCTGAACCACCTCCGCCCCTGCCCGCCGCCGAGCCGGACCCACCTCCACCGCCGGGCTTTGCTACCCAGCCACTGTTTACCTCCACCGAATGGCAGACATATATCGATGAGACACGCGGGCTTTCAATTTCCTATCCACCAGGATGGATTTTTGTCGATCCGACGAAGAAAGAGTTGACGGAGTTCATGGAGGAGTTGGGCGACAAGGCCAACACCGACGAGATCAGGGAGCTGTTGGCAACCTCCGTTCAGGCGGTACAGCAGAATGATCTGTTCGTCGGTTTGGGCTTCCAATACATTTTAGATAGTTCCCGCGACACCAGGTTTGTCAACAACATTAACGCCATCTACTTCCACACTGAAGGACTGTTTCTGCAACTGATAGCCCAAATGATCGCTGCCCAGTTGGACAGCATGGAAGGATTCCAGGTGGACAGCGCCGATGTGGTCGCCGGTCTGCGGCCCGGGGGCGCGGAGGTAGCATCGGTCCGTTACCGCTCACAGGGCGCCCTTTTCGATCAGCCGGATATGGAGATCATTGGCTGGCAGGTGGGCGTGCTTTCGCCGGATGCAGACAGGATAGTCATCCTTACCTTCAGTATCCGCAGCGAAGACTTCCCGGAGTTGGAGCCGCTGCTGGCTGAGATGGTGCAGCGGGTGCAGTGGTCCGATTGAACCGCGGCCGGTGGAACTGTTTTTCCACCAACCGCGCTGCACGGATCACTGGGGACAGCAAGCGCATATGCGGGCAATTTTGTATCTGTTGCCATTAAGCCTTTTCTGCCTTGGCTGGTTCACTCAATCGGCCCCCGACTTCACGCTGTTCACCGGCACAACAATCCTTCGTGGCAGTGCCCCTTCCGTAGGCTCTCGCGGGCGAGAAATCCCTGACAATCTCGACGGAACATCCGGCGGTTTCAGGCGCGTTTCGCAGTTCCCCTCCTCTCAATCCCCTTCCGCTACGGCTACACCTGTTACCGGCGAAATTGCCGTGAAAGACGCCCCGTCTGCGACGGATTCCGAGGCGGTTGAGTTTTCGACAGACTGGCAGGCTTTCGAAGACTTAACCAACAATCTGACGATCCATTACCCCCGGGGATGGCACTTCTTCGACGGTACGCAGACGGAAGCTCTACAGCAGGAAATGGCAGCGTTGGGCAGAGCGGAAATCGTGAAACTGCTGATTGAGCTGCAGTCGACTGTGCAGCCGAGTTCCTTCATTGGCGCTGGCTTCGCCTTCCCGCCGGATCCTCCTGATCTGCTGCATGCCAATAGCGTCACTGTGGAACTACTCCCCGCAAGAGGCCTTGCGCTATACGAGTTCGGGCAAGGCGCTGCTGCCGCATTAGACAGGAAAATCGGGATCGATGTGGACAGTTTTGATCTGGTCACCAGGTTGCGACCCAACAGGGAAGAGGCAGTTTCGGTCCGATTCCGCGGCGCTGTACCTGTCCCGACAACCTCCCAATCCATTCTGACCGGCACCCGAACAGCCGGCTGGCAGGTTTTTCTGCTCTCGCCGGATGCCGAGTACCTGCTCGTGCTGACCTTTTCCGTTCTTGGCGAGATGTTCGAGGAGTTGGAGCCGCTGCTTTCAGAGATGGTACGGCGCGTGCAGTGGGCAGGCGACCACGGTGGGACAGATCCTGGGTTCGGTCCGGCGACAATTTCGAGTCGGACGATGTACGTCCACAACGAACCCGCCCCATACAGTCCCATAATAGGCAAGATTGACGCGGGGAAGCAGTTTTCGATTCTGGAGCGTGACTTTACGGGAAACTGGTGGCGGATCAGCTATGGCGGTCAGCCCGGTTGGGTCTCAGATCCTCTCGCGGCGGCTGATATCCCCGACGTACCGGTATCCGTTCCTGTGGCGATGATCGACCGGCGCGTCAATGTGCGCAGCGGCCCTGGCGCCAGTAACCCCGTAATCGGCGTGGCGGTAGCCGGCCAGCAGTATCTGATCACGGGCAGAAACCAGGCGGGCGACTGGTGGCAGATCGACAAGAATGGCCAGACCGGATGGGTTTTCGGCGAGTTGGTCACACCAGTTGCCGTGGGCGGCGTGCAGGTGGCCGTCGTCAGAATCCTCGCCCCGCCTTTACTGCCGGTGACTGAGGCGGCGATGATGGTCAACCGGCCAGCGAACCTGCGAGCAGGGCCGGACAACAGCTACCCTATCGTCGGCGAAGTTGTACCTGGACGCCAATATCAGATTACTGGCAGGAATATGGCCGGCGACTGGTGGCGGATCGACGACGACGGCCGGCCCGGATGGGTATATGACGACCTGGTTGAGCTGGTCAAAGCAGGAAGCGTCCAGATCGTGGCCAGATTTCCCCTTCCTCCTCTGCTGCCGGCCGCGCAGGCAGTGTTGACTTTCAGCCGCCGCATGAACGTCTACGGCGGTCCTGGCGGTCGCTTCCCTGTCATCGACACCACCGAACCTGGCTATCAGTATCCGATCACCGGCAGGAATGTGGTGGGAAGCTGGTGGCAGATCGACTATCACGGCCAGCCCGGATGGGTCTTCGGGCAATTCGTGGATACAGTCGAGCAGACGGAAGAGGCTCAATAGTCGCCAGGTATTCTTCCGAATTGCTATGACCGCTGGTCCATGATCGCTTTGCAAAGAGTGCTTCAATAATGTTTCCTACTCGCCAATTGGTCCTGACCGTATTGGCCTGCGTCTCTTTTGCCTTGGCCGGGTATGGCTCCGGCACATTCCTCCGACAGGAGACGGCCGTCGCTTATGTCGCCCGCTCCGCGATCGCAGCCGGCGCTGAGGCCGAGAAGGTGGGCTCCGACACGCTGCCGCCTCAACCTGCCGTACCGATGTTGTCGATCCACAATCCGCTGGTGATTCCGATTGGAGATACGCCGGCCGTTTCAGGCGGACCGTTTCGAGACTGGCCGGCTGTCGAAGACGAGAGGCGCGGCCTGAGAGTATACCATCCTCAAGGTTGGCAATTCGCCGTCTCCAAAGAGGAACTCGCCTCTCTGCTGTCTCAGATGGGCGACTCGGCCACCGCCCAAGCGGTGCTCGCACGTCAAGCTGCGCACATCGAAGCCCTAACCCCGGCAGGGCAGGAGGAACAGTTCGTTGGATTGGGCTTCCAGTTCGCGCCGGACGCTCCCCCATCCTACGTCAATCGCTTTGACCTCCGTGCAATACCGGCGGCAGGTCGGACGCTGGAGCAGTATGCGCTGCAAGCAGCTGCGCAGCTGGAAGATTCGGATGTCGAGACATTAGGGAGCGTCAAAGTAGGTCCGGGTCTGCGGCCCTGGGGCGAGGAGGTCGCATCGCTCCGCTACCGTAACGGAGGCTCCGTCGTCGAAGAGGGCAAAACCGTCACCCGACCAGGCAAGGAGGTGGTTGGCTGGCAGGTGGTTCTGCTTTCCCCGGACGGTGGGACCTTCCTATTGATTACTTTCGACGTGTGGGGGGATGATTTTAATGGCTGGCTGGAGCCGTTTCTGCGCGACATCGTGCGGCGGGTCCAGTGGCTGGACTATCCCGCGTACGACCCACCTCCCGGTCCCACAGTAACAAGCACTCGCACCATGTATGTGCGCGAGGGCCCGGCAATCGACCGACCCATCGTGGGCACGGTCGCGGCTGGAGATCAGTACGCTGTGGTCAGCACCAACGCTGCCGGCGACTGGTGGCAGATCGAATACGAAGGACAACTTGCGTGGGTCTTTGGCGGGTTTGTGACGCCGTCCGCCGGTGCGGAGGATGCGCCGAAGGCGGATTCGACGGGCTGGCTGACCCATGACGATATTGCACGCGGCCTGTCGCTGTCCTATCCGTCGGGATGGCACTATTTCGACCCGGGGCGCCCCTCGCAGGTCGACCTGTCGCTCTTTTCGGTCGCGGTCAAAGGCCGCGATGGGGAGAAGCTCGACGTAACGGAGATGAGTGCCATGGTGTCGGCGATGAGTGTGCGCCGCGACGATGCCGTGATCGGGCTTGGGCTTCAGTCGGGACCGGCGGACAGTGCGTCGAGCAACTTCATGCTGGTCTTCTCTGTCGCGGCTGAAGGGATGACGTTGGAGCGCTATGCGCAAGTGGCTGCCGAGCACGCGTACGGTATCCAGCCCGCCAGCGTCGCGCTGGTGCGGGGTCTCAGACCTTTGGGCGAAGAGATCGTATCCATCCGCTACCGCGAAAATGCGACGGCAAGTGATGTATGGCAGGTTGTACTGCTTTCACCGGACGAAAAGAGGCTTCTCGTCCTTGGCTTCAGCGTTCACAGCAAGGAGTTCGCAGCACTGCAACCGATACTTCGTGAAATCGTACAAAGCGTACGCTGGGCCGGTGTGGAGTCCCTTTCTTCGACCCGGCCCGCGGTACCAATGTTGTCGATTCACAACCCGCTGGTGATTCCGGTCGGGGATACGCCGGCGGCCTCAGGAGGATCGTTTCAGGACTGGCCCGCGGTCGAGGATGAGAAGCGCGGACTGACAGTATATCATCCGCAAGGATGGCTCTACGCGGCCACAAAAGAGGAGCTGTCCTCCCTTCAACCGCAGTTGGGTGATTCGGCCGCTGCCAAGTCTGTGCTCGCACGGCAAGTTGCGCTTTTCGACTCCCTGACCCCGGCCGATCAAGAGGGTCAGGTCGTTGGATATGGCTTCCAGTACGCGCCGGACACTCCCTCGACCTACATCAATCGCTTTACCATTCGCGCGTTACCGGTTGCGGGGCAAACGCTGGCGCAATTTGCGCTGCAGTTAGCCGCCCGCCTGGAAGAGTCTGAAGCCGAGATGTTGGAGAGCGTGAAGGTTGGACCCGGTCTGCGGCCCTGGGGCGAGGAGGCAGTATCGATCCGGTACCGTAGCGGCGACGCCGCTGTCGAACAAGGTAAGGTTGTCAAGCGGCCAGGCACGGAGGTGATCGGCTGGCAGGTGGTTCTGCTTTCGCCGGACGGTGGGTCATTTCTATTGTTCACCTTTGCAATATGGGGCGAGCAGTTCGACAGCTGGCTGGAGCCGTTGATGCGCGACATCGTGAGGCGGGTTCAGTGGCTGGACCATCCTGCCTACGAACCACCGGTCAGTCCTACGGTAACGATCACGCGCACAATGTATGTACGCGGGGGACCGGGTACTGACCATGCCATCATCAGCACGGTCACGGAGGGGCAACAGTACCCTGCAGTCAGCACAAATGCCGCCGGCGACTGGTGGCAGATCGAATATGAGGGGCGGCTGGCATGGGTCTACGGCGGGTATGTGACGCCGTCCGCCGATGCCGAGCGTGCGCTGCAGGCGGACCTGTCGGGCTGGCTGACGCACGACGATCTTGCCCGCGGACTGTCGCTGTCCTACCCATCGGGATGGCACTATTTCGATCCGGCGCAACCTTCGCAGGTCGACCTGTCGCTCTTTTCGTCGGCCGTCAAAGGCCGGGAAGGCGAGCGAATAGGCGTTGCGGAGATGGGCGAACTGGTGTCTGCTATGAGTATGCGCCGCGACGATGCCGTCATCGGGCTGGGCCTTCAGTCAGGGCCCACGGACAGCACGACGAGCAATTTCATGCTGGTCTTCACTGTTGCGGCTGAAGGGACGACCTTGGAACGCTATGCGCAGGCGGCCGCTGAGCATGCCTACGGCATCGAGCCTGCCAGCGTTGAGTCGGCGCAGGGTCTCAGGCCGTTTAACGAAGAGGTCGTATCGATCCGCTACCGTGAGCACGCGACTGAGAGTGAAGTGTGGCAGGTTGTTCTGCCGTCCCCGGACGGAGAAAGGCTTCTTGTCCTCGCCTTTTGCGTTCACAGTGACGAGTTCGCAGCACTGCAACCGGTGCTGAACGAGATCGTCGTGCGCACACGCTGGGCTGAACAGCCTTCGAGCGGGGTGGGCCAGGTACATTCTGCCTCACCCTACCTGCGCCTGCATTGGTGACCGGGCGTACGCTACCGCACACTATCGCTGCGGCAGTTGTTGGCGGCTCGGTAGTAGAGAGGGGGTCAACGAAAAGCCGCCCCTCCATCGCAACGCTGGGAGCGCGCGGGGGCGGCATCTGAACAGCGGTAAACCCGCTTGGCCTCAGACAGGCCGTATACGTGAGCACCCCGGGTAGGATTCGAACCCACGACCCTCTGATCCGAAGTCAGATGCTCTGATCCACTGAGCTACCGGGGCAAACCAGCACTCCAAAGTATAGCACGTTCGGCCCCCAATCTTCAAAGAAGGAACTGAATCAAAAAAGGGAGTACCGAGTGTATTGCCACGCTGGCAGGCTCTCCCTACTTCCCCCATTTTACGGCGTATTCTCTGCCCGCCAGCGCCCAATGAAGGCGCGCAACGCGTCCTCCCCGTCCAGGCCGCGCACGTTTGCCAGTGCGACCAGCCGCCACAACAGAAGTCCCAGCGCCTGTTCCGCGCTGCCCTCCGGTAACAGACCCTCCAACTCAGGACTGCTCCCTGCCAGCGCAACGCGGTCGAGAAGACCGGCCTTGTCAGCCTTGGACTGCATTTCGCGCGCCTTGCGCAGCGCCGGCAATGCCGCCGGAACGGCATCCAGCGGGCCCCGCGCCGGTCTGTCCTGGGCCGCCCGCTCCTCGGCCTTGATCTCTTCCCAGCGCGTATACAGATGCTCTATATCGTCAATTTCATCTTCGCCGAAGACGTGGGGATGCCGGCGGACGAGCTTCTCGACGCTCAGCCGTACCGCGTCGGCCATCTGGAAGCGGCCCTCTTCGGTCGCGATCTGCGCAATCATCGCGATGATCCCGAGTACGTCACCCAGCTCCTCGGCGATATGCGCCTCATCCTCAGAGTCCATCGCCTCGAGCGTCTCCGCCACCTCGTCCAGCAGGAAGGACCGTGTGCTCGCCAGCGTCTGCTCCCGGTCCCATGGGCAACCGTACGGCGCCCTCAGGTGTGCCATCACCTCCTGCAGATCAGCATAGCTGCTATGGTGCAGGGCGGGCACGTACAGGCAGGCGCCCTCGCCAACGCCGGCTGACGAAGCAAGATCTGCCAGCGGCAAAACGCGCGCAGAGCGGGTTCCATTTCCCTTCAGGTAAATAAGTTGCAGAGGATGGTCCTGAGGGTAGGCATTGCCCAGCACGGCGCCGACAGCCTGCGCAGTCGCCCCATCGGTGATTTCAAGAACCAGCGCCGGCTGCCCCAGATCGAAAGGCGGATGATGACGATCGGCCAGCCGCGCCGCGCCGATGATCTGCAGGCCCTCATGCGGGTCAATGCCCGCGATCTGCACTGCCGCTGCCGCCGCTTCGATTGGATCACATCTGGTCATGGTCGTCCGATCCTGTC
>JAPPKT010000638.1 GCA_028819675.1 Caldilineaceae bacterium
TGAAGTTCGGGTTGGAAGTTCACCCTACTGAGATTGCTTTCGACATCCACAGCGCTCAGAATGCGATTGACGCGCTGAACGGTCATGAGGCCTTCGGTTTCAACTACGACCCCAGTCACTTCGGTTACCAGGGTGTGGACTACGTCGGCTTCATCCGCAAGTTCGCGGACCGCATCTTCCACGTGCATATGAAGGACGTTGGCTGGGCGGACAGCGGCAGGGAGGCAGGCGTTTTTGGCGGCCACGCCGAGTTTGGCGACCATCGCCGCTACTGGGACTTCCGTTCGGTTGGGCGCGGCAATATCGACTTTGAGGCGATCATTCGGGCGTTGAACGATATTGGCTACAGCGGACCACTCTCGATCGAGTGGGAAGACGCGGGCATGGACAGAGAGCACGGCGCGACGGAATCATGCGCCTACACGCGCAAGATTGACTTCCCGCCGTCCGAAATCGCGTTTGACGCGGCCTTCGCCGAATAGCTGCTTTCTCAGTCATTGGGGTAGACCTTTCAGGAGGCGGACCACCGATTTCAAGCCAGAAACCAAGTAGATAAAGAGGGATTGACCTATGAGTGAAGGATCCGGATTCACATCGATGGCTGGGGCACGGGCCGAAGGAGACGCCCCGGAGATCGGCGTCGGGATGCTCGGCTACGCCTTTATGGGCAAGGCCCACAGCCATGCGATGCTGAATATCGCCCACATGATGTACCCGCCGCCGGCGGTACCGAAGCTGGTCGGTATTGCAGGACGAGACGAACAGGCTGTAGCGGAGGCCGCCAGGCGCTACGGATACGACGGCTACTATACGGACTGGCGGGCGATGCTCGACAACGACGACATTCAGCTTTTCGATAACGGCGGTCCGAACGATACGCATGCAGATCCATGTATTCTGGCCGCTGAACGGGGCAAGCACATTCTGTGTGAGAAGCCGCTGGCGCGCACTGCCGACGAGGCACAGAGTATGTTGGAGGCGGTGCAGAAGGCGGGCGTGAAGAACATGGTCGCGTTCAATTACCGCTTCGTGCCCGCGATCCGGCAGATTCGCAAGCTGGTTGACTCCGGTCTTCTGGGCAAGATCTACCACTTTCGGGCGGTGTATCTGCAGGAGTGGGTGATGGCCCACTACGAGCTGCCGATGATTTGGCGGTTGCAGAAGTCGGTGGCGGGAAGCGGTGCGCTCGGAGACCTGGGAGCCCACATTATTGATTTGGCCCGCTATCTGGTGGGCGAGGTAAAGAGCGTTTCGGGCATGACCCGGACCTTCATTGAAGAGCGTCCCTGGGACGACGGCACGATGGGCAAGGTCGACGTCGACGATGCCTTTACCGCGCTGCTGGAGTTCGATGGCGGCGCGATCGGTACGGTGGAGGCCAGCCGCTTTGCCGCGGGGCGCAAGAACGGGCAGCGCCTTGAGATCAATGCCGAAAAGGCCAGCATTGTCTTCAACCTGGAGCGTCTGAACGAACTGGAGATTTTCTGGGTGGGCGATGAACCGGCTGAAGCCCAAGGCTTCCGCAACGTGCTGGTATCGGAGCCGTTCCACCCCTGGTGGGAGAACTGGTGGCCCCAGGGTCATATGATCGGCTGGGAGCACACTTTTGTGCATGAGATCACGCACCTGTTGGACTGTATCGTCAACGATGGAGACGTATCTCCCATTGGCGCGGATTTTGTTGACGGCTATCGCAACGCGGTAATCTGTGACGCGATCCTGGAGTCGGCGGCGACTGGGCGCCACGTGGACTGCGTGTACGCTGCCTGATGAAGTAAGCCTCGAGCCGGTCAACTGGGGCGGTGGTCCTGCCGTTCTGCTCAACCGCCAGATTCCGGACTGAGCGCGATGGCGCTCAGTCCGGAGATAGTTCGGAATCGGCCGACTTCCACGCTTGTAAACTCGACCTTCGCCAGCTTTCGCCCGCAGCGGGGGAGGTTGGCACAGCGGCCAGGCATCCCCCTCACCAACTTGCTTGTCAGCGGGCACGTATTGCAAATGCGGTCAGGGCGCGGCCTGGGTGCGGCCTAGCAGCCAGTCTTGTGCACTCTTGCAAAGTTGCATCGCGTATCCTCCTCGGCGCCCGGGTAATTTGTCCCCTCCGCATGGCGCCCCTAGATTTGCTACAGAATCTGCCGCGAGACGGCCATACAGGAAACCAGCGATGAAAATCGATCGAATTGAGCTCCGCCGCATCCATATGCCGTATGTGCGCCCCTTTGAGACGAGCGGGTGGCGTCACGAAGGCAGCGATGCCGTCATTGTACGGGTGGACCAGGACGGGGTAACGGGCTGGGGCGAGTCGCCCGTGAGCGACGGTCCCTGGTACAACGAGGAGACCTTTCACACGGCGCTGATCATGCAGCGGGAGTTCCTGGGGCCTATGCTGCTGGAGGCGGATATTTCAGCGCCGGAGGATGTGCGCGGGATCTTCAAGAAGGTGCGCGCCAACCGCATGGCGAAAGCAGGGCTGGAGTTTGCCGTGTGGGACCTTTTTGGGCAGGCGCAGAACAGGTCATTGGCCAGCCTCCTGGGCGGCACGCGCGAGGAGGTGGCGGTAGGCGTAAGCGTGCCGATCCATGCAGAGACCGGCGCGCTGCTGGAAACGGTAGAGGGTTACCTGGCGGATGGCTACCAGCGGGTCAAGTTGAAGATCAAGCCGGGCTGGGACGTCGAGCCGACGCGAGCGGTACGCGAACGGTGGCCGGAGCTGTTGCTACAGGTGGACGGCAACAGCATCTACCATCTGGAGGACGCAGATCATCTGCGGCAGCTGGACGAATTCGATTTGCTGCTCAACGAGCAGCCGCTCGACCACGACGACATTTTCGACCACGCCAAGCTGGCAAAGTTGATTGAAACGCCGGTGTGCCTGGACGAGAGCATCGTTTCCGTTGATCACGCGCGCTGGGCACTGGAGCTGGATGCGTGCGGCGTGATCAACATCAAGCCGTCCCGGATCGGCGGGTTGGCCGATTCTGTGGCCATCCACGATATGTGCCAGGCTGCGGGGATACCAGTTTGGCACGGGGGCATGCTTGAGACGGGGATCGGGCGGGCCATCAGTGTGGCACTTGCGAGCCTGCCAAACTTCACGCTGCCGGGGGATATCAGCGCCAATGACCGCTACTTTGTGCGAGACATCGTAACCAATCCGTTTACGCTAAACAGCGACAGCACGCTTTCCGTGCCGGACGGGCCGGGGCATGGCGCCCAGGTCGACGAGGCTTACCTGGATGAAGTAACGGTGGAGAAGGTCTGCCTACGCCGCGATGGGTAACGGTGTCGGCGTTGGGTCCTCGAAGATAGGGATGGGAGGCCTTTTGGTCAGTTCCCTGGTGCGCCAGGGATCGGAAAGCACAATTGTATGGCAGTTAGAGTCAGTACCATGTAGGGAGGTCCTCAATGGCGAAGAAGCGGGGAAGACCCTCCTTTATCGGCATCGACCTGGCGTGGAGCGACAGGAACCCGTCGGGGGTTGCGGTGATTCGGAACGGGCGGTTAGTTGCCTGTTCGGGTGGACTGAGCAAGATGTCGGAGATTGTCGACTTCATAGGCGGTCATCTTTCGCGTCGAAATGGGTCTGTGGTGGCGGTGGATGCGCCGCTGCGGGTACCAAATGAGACAGGAACCAGGGCGTGTGACCGTGCGCTGTCGGCAGACTGGCGTCGTCATCAGGCCGGGGCATATCCGGCGAACAGGAGGCTGCTGGAACGTGACGGCGTGGTGCGGGGGGAGGCACTGACCGCGGCGCTGTCCGAACGATTCCAGTTTTCGGAATCAGATGTGATCCCCCGGCGCACGAAGGCGCGGCTGGTGTGCGAGGTGTATCCCCATCCGGCCCTGGTCAGCCTGTTTGGGCTTGAGCGTATCCTCAAATACAAGCGAGGGCGAGGACGATCTTTTGAGGAGCGCTGGTCGGAGTTTGATAGCTATCGAAAGCTTTTGCGGACACTGCGCAAGGCCGACCCGCCGCTGCGGAGGACCAGACAGCTACTGAGGAGTACGGTCGTGTACGGCCTGCGAGGGGCCGCTCTTCAGGCCTATGAGGACACTCTTGACGCGGTTACCTGTGCCTACATCGCCTCGTACCTCTGGCGGCACGGGCCGAGACGGGCGACGCGATACGGTACGCTGGAGGAGGGTCACATTCTGGTGCCTCATGCGGCAAGGTTCAAGTAGCCGCCGTGGAGGCCTGCGCACCCGGTGCCGGTCGGTGAGGACCTGCCGGCGCCGGGAAACGGTACAATCTTCGCAACACTCTTTCTTCGTTTAATCCACGACTATTTTCAGGCTTCTACTGATTTCCACGCCGGCCCTGCCCCTTGCGACCTGCGGCCTGCATCCTTGCCCATGAATCGCGCAGGGTGATCGTGCGATTGAAGACCAGCCGGTCGCCGGCGCTGTCGGGGTCAAGGCAGAAGTAGCCCTTGCGCTCAAACTGTACGGTCTGGCCGATTTCGAGGTCCAGCGCGCCCGGCTCCAGTTGGACGCCGTCCAAGACTGTCAGCGAGTTGGGGGAGAGGCTGGCCATGTAGTCCTGGCCCTCGGGCACGTCGTAGGGGTCCTCAGTGTTGAAGAGTCGATCGAAGAGGCGTACTTCGGCTGGAATGGCGTGGTCGGCGCTTACCCAGTGGATTGTGCCGCGCACTTTGCGGCCGTCCGGAGCATAGCCGCCCCTGGTTTCCGGGTCGTAGGTGCAGTGCAGCGCGACGACTTCACCCTTGTCGTTCTTAATGACCTCCTCGCAGCGAACGAAGTAGCCCCAGCGGAGGCGGACCTCGCGGCCGGGCGCCATGCGGTAGAATCTCCTGGGCGGGTCCTCCATGAAGTCATCTCGATCTATGTACAGGTTGCGGCTGAAGGGTACGGGACGGCTGCCGGCGCTCTCGTCTTCCGGGTTGTTCACGGCATCGAGCCATTCGGTCTCGCCTTCTGGGTAGTTGGTGATCACGACCGGCAGGGGGTCGAGGACCCCCATTACGCGCATGGCGGTCTGGTTCAGCTCCTGGCGAATGAAGTGCTCCAGCAGCTCGATCTCGACTGTGCTGTTGGTGCGGGCGATACCGACGTGCTGGCAGAGATCGCGCAGCGCCTTGGGCGGTACGCCGCGCCGGCGCTGACCGGCCAGCGTTGGCATGCGGGGGTCGTCCCAGCCGTTGACATGGCCTTCCTCGACAAGACGCATAAGGCGCCTTTTGCTCGTCACCGTGTAGGTGAATTCGAGCTTGGCGAATTCGATCTGGCGAGGATGGTAGACGCCGAGCGCGTCGAGGTACCAGTCGTAGAGAGGGCGGTGGTTCAGGTACTCGAGCGAACAGAGCGAATGGGTTACGCCTTCGATCGAGTCGGACTGGCCGTGGGCCCAGTCGTACATCGGGTAGATGCACCACTTGTCGCCGGTGCGCTGGTGTTCGGCGTGGCGGATGCGGTACATTACGGGGTCGCGCAGGTTGATGTTGGGCGCGCTCATGTCGATCCTGGCGCGCAGGACGCGGGCGCCGTCGGGAAACTCGCCGGCCTTCATGCGCTGGAACAGGTCCAGGTTTTCTGCGATGGACCGATCCCGATAGGGGCTGTTCGTGCCAGGTTCGGTCAGGGTGCCGCGGTGGGCGCGGATTTCTTCCTGACTGAGGTCGTCGACGTAGGCATGGCCATCCTGGACGAGCTGGAGCGCCCACTCGTAGAGCTGGTCGAAATAGTCGGAGGCATAGAGGACGCTGGCCGGTTCGTAGCCGAGCCAGCGGATGTCCTTCAGCTGGGCCTCTACAAACTCCTGCTCTTCCTTGAGGGGGTTGGTGTCGTCGAAACGCAGATTGCAGGCGCCGTTGAACTCAGAGGCTACCTCAAAGTTCAGCCCGATGGCTTTGGCATGTCCCACATGCAGATAGCCATTGGGTTCAGGCGGGAAGCGTGTTTGGAAGCGGCCATTGAACCGGCCCTCGGCTGTGTCACCGGCAATTGCTTCGCGTATGAAGTCCTGCGCCACCACTGTAGAATCGCTCATCGGTACACCCTCAGCACGCATGCCTAGTTTACGCAATCGGGACATTCCGATTACGTGAAGGTCAGATTTCCATTTTCAACTGGCACCAAGAGTCAATATACATTTCATCACTGCGCGGGGCAAGAAAACTGATCCGGGAACCACAAGGCGGCAGCCAAAGGCGTGCTATCACCATGCTTTCCGAATAGATGTCTGGCGCATCAGATGCCGCTTGCGGCGGAGAAACCGCCGTCTACGGGAACGACGATGCCGGTAACGAAGCGGGAGGCGTCGCTGGCGAGCCAGACGGCGACGCCAATCAGTTCATCCGGCTCACCGAATCGGCCCATGGGGGTATGGTCCACGATCTGTTGACCTCTTTCAGTCAGGACCGGGGCGTCCTGCGATCCGGCAGGGGCGTCCTGTGCAATCAGGAGCGCCCGGTTCTGCTCGCCGATGAAGAAGCCGGGGGCAATCGCGTTCACCCGGAAGCCGGCGCCGTGTTTTTGGGCCAGATCGACGGCCAGCCAGCGGGTCAGGTTGTCGACGGCTGCTTTGGCGGCAGAGTAGCCCATCACGCGGGTGAGGACTTTTTGGGCGGCCATGGATGAGATGTTGATGACCGAGCCTTTGCCCTGCTCCGCCATTGGCTCGCCGAAGATCTGTATGGGCAGGACGGTGCCGGTGAAGTTCAGGCCGACGACACCTTCGAGAGCGCTGCGGGGGACATTGAAAAAGGTAAGGTTGCCGAAGACGGTTGCGTCGGGGCGGTTGCCTCCGGCGGCATTGATCAGGACGTCGATCCGTCCCCATTTTTCGAGCAGCGCGTTACGCGCTGCCAGCAGACTGTCCTCATCAAGGACGTCGGCCGGAAGGGGCATCGCCTCATGGCCGGCCGCAGCGATATCGTCTGCCACGGTGCGGGCTATGTCTTCGCGCCGCCCCAGGATGGCGACTCTGGCCCCGGCCGCGGCCAAGCCGCGGGCCATGGCACCTCCAAGTACACCGGTGCCGCCGGTTACGACGGCAACCTTGCCTTCCAGTGAGAACTGTTCCCATGCGCTCATGGACTACTCCTTGCTGTGAGAAACGAGGGAGGAGGAATCCATTCATCGTGCGGCTCCCGCCTCGCCCTTGGTAGTTTTTCAGCTATAATCAGTGGCATGTGAGAGTCAGACAATCAGTTGACCTGCATTTTGTACACTGTCTTCAATCTAATGCCAACTCCGTGCGAACGAAAGGAATACTCCGTGAATGTGTCTCTACGCAATTATATGCCCGAACGGGCCGATCGGTTTTTCAGCGGCAGCAGCGCCCAAAGATCCGTAGCTCGCACTTTGTTTGAGAGCGTGGCAGACCTGCCACTGATCTGCCCGCACGGGCACGTGGATCCGCTGCTTTTCGCCGATGCTTCGTATCATTTCAGTTCGCCGGCAGAGTTCTTCCTGATTCCCGACCATTATGTTTTCCGGATGCTCTACTCCCAGGGCGTTCCCCTCGAAGCGCAGGGGGTGCCAATGAACGAAGGGGAGGATGCCAGGGAGGTCGAATCGGACCACCGCAAAATCTGGCAGACTTTCGCCGAAAACTACCATCTGTTTCAAGGTACTCCCACCGGCCTGTGGCTGCGGGATGAACTCCACGATCTATTTGGCGTGAGCGAGAAGCTGACGCCTGAAAACGCGCAAGCGATGTATGACAAGATAGCAGAACGGCTGGCGGCGCCGGACTTCACGCCGCGGGAGCTGTATGACCGGTTCCGGGTTGAAGTGCTGACCACGACCGACGCCGCAACTGATTCGCTGGAACATCACAAGACGATCGAGGAGTCGGACTGGGATGGGCGCATCTATCCAACTTTCCGTCCCGACAAGGTCGTGAATGGAATCGATCAGCCGGAATGGAAGGGGCAGATCGACCTCTTGCGGGATGTGTCCGAAATCGACATCGGGGATTTCTCCTCGTACATAGCAGCGCTTGAGGCGCGGCGCGACTTCTTCAGAGAGATGGGCGCGACGGCGACCGACCATGCGGCCGAGACCCCGTACACGGAGGTCCTGTCGCCGGGCGAGGCGGAGGCACTCTTTCAGCGGGGCCTGGCGGGAAGCGCGTCTGCGGAGGACGCACGGCGTTTCACCGGGCATATGCTGGTTGAGATGGCGCGCATGAGCAGCGAAGACGGTCTGGTCATGCAGCTTCACCCCGGTTCGATCCGCAACCACAACGCGGCGGTGTTTCAGCGTTTCGGCGCGGACAAGGGCGCCGACATTCCCCATTCGCTCGACTTCACCCGCAATCTGAAGCCGCTCCTCGACCGCTTCGGGTCGCACCCGGCGCTGCGCCTGATCCTGTTCACACTCGACGAATCGACCAGCGCCAGAGAGCTTGCCCCGCTGGCGGGGCACTACCCGATCCTGCGCATCGGGCCGCCGTGGTGGTTCTACGACAGCATCAATGGAATGCGGAATTTCTTCGCGCAGGTGATGGAGACGGCAGGCATTTACAACACTGTTGGCTTCAATGACGATACGCGGGCCTTCGCTTCGATCCCGACGCGGCATGAACTCTGGCGACGCATCGCATGCGACTGGCTGGCCGGTCTGCTGGTCGAGGGCCAGATCGATGACGAGGATGCATTCGCCATGGCGCATGCTCTGGCGTACGGTCTTGCGAAGGAGGCCTACAGGCTGTAGGGGACGCGGAATGGCCGCTGCGGTGCCGATTTTTCCGATCCGTCCCGATCACTGACCGGTACAGGTCAGTCCTTGATATCTGCTTGCGTCCACTGGTTATCGACCAACCGCCACATGTCTCCGGTCGGGTTCTTGTCTTGCAGCTCGGGCGGCAGACGGTGCTGGCGCACGTTGTCGTAACTGTACAGTGCGGCGAAACGGCGGATGCTGGCCGGGATGCCGACGGAGGTGAAACCGGGATGTCCGGTGGCCGGGAAAGGGCCGCCATGGTTCATTGCGGCGGTGACGGCGACGCCGGTAGGCATTTTGTCGTTCAGAAGGCGGCCCACCTTGGCGCGCAGGATGGGGGCGAGACGATCGTACAGGTCATCATCGGAGCCGGCGTTGTCGGTGTAGAGGCAGCCGGTGAGATTGCCTTCGAAGCAGGCGATGATCTGCTCCATCTGGTCGGCGTCCTTCGCCAAAATGACCAGTGAGGAAGGTCCAAAGGCCTCTGTCTGCATGGCTTCGGGACTGGAAAGGAACTGGTCGCCCGTTACAGTCAGCAAGGTGTTCTGGTAGTAGAAGCCGGACTTATCCGCGGCTGCGCCGCCGGCGACCACTTTGGCCCCGTTGCCGGTCAGGACCTGGAGCGATTCGTCCATGCCTTCGGAGACGCCGCGGTTGAGGAGAACGCCGGCTGCTCCTTCATTGAAGAGTGATACGGACTGCTCTACGAATGCCTCCGACTCCTCGCCGGCGATGGTCATCACCAGGCCTGGATTTGTGCAGAACTGGCCGGTGCCCATGGTGCAAGAGGTGAAGAACTCTTCGGCGATTTCCTGCGAGCGTTCAGACAGGGCACCGGGCAGCAGGAGAATCGGGTTGATACTGGACATTTCCAGGTAGATGGGTTTGCCGTGCCGGTCGGCGACGTCCTTGAGCCGCATGCCGCCATCGCGGCTGCCGGTGAAGCCGACGGCGGCGACGCGGGGGTCGGCAACCAGATCGTAGCCGTGTTGGGGATTGAAGCGATAGATGAGCTGCACGAGGCCCTTGGGTGCGCCCGTGCTGAGGATAGCTTCGAGCGCGGCTTCGGCCAGGAGCTGGCTGGTGCGGGAGTGGCTGGAGTGCGCCTTGGCGATGACGGGGCTGCCGGCGGCGATGGCCGAGGCGAAATCTCCACCGGCGGCACCGTTGAAGGCAAAAGGAAAGTTGTTCGGTCCGAAGACAACGACGGCTCCGGGCAGGGGGCCGTAGTAGGAGCGAATGTTGGCGGCGGTGTCGATTGTGGCCTGGGTCCACGAACGGGCGCGTACTGCGGCGGCGGCCTGGCGCAGCTGGTCGGTGGTGCGGGGAAGCTCGATGGCGTTCAGGCGGGTGGGCGCGGGCAGGCCCGTTTCGAGATGAGCCGATTCGACGAGCGCGGCGGCCCTTTCTTCGATGCGGTCGGCGTAGGTGTCGAGAAAATCGGCCTGAAGCTGGCGGGGGGTCTGACGGAGTTCGGCCACGGCGCCGGCGGCGGCCTGCAGAACTGCCTCGATGTCATCCCATTCGGAGTATGGAAAAGACCATGGCAGCTTTTCGCCGGTCATGGGATTGGTGGACTGGTAACTGCCGGTGGGATTGGCGGCAGCGCGAAATTCTCCGTTAATCAGCAGCGGTTGCAATGACATTGGAAGTGGAAGCTCCTATCGGGTCAATCAGGGTTCAGAAATTATGTTTGGAGGGGATGCCGCCCTCTCATCCAGGATTGGCGCCCGGTCTCAGTCCACTTCCGCCGAGCGTCGATGCCAGTCTTCGGCGAAGAGATTGAAGTGGACTCTGCGGCGGGGATTGGCGGCGACTACGTCCTCATCGAGGGTGACGCCAAGGCCGGGGCCGGATGGCAGGGCAAAGTAGCCGTCTTCAATCTCGGGATTGCCCGGGGCAGCCTGCTTCACATAGGATTCGGCGAAGTCGTTGAAGTGCTCCTGGATCTTGAAGTTGGGCGTGCAGGCTGCCAGATGCAGTGCGGCCGCGGTCGAGATGGGGCCGCCCACGTTGTGGGGCGCGATGAGCATGTAGTAGGCTTCGGCCCAAGCGGCCAGCTTCTTTGTATTGAAGATGCCGCCGAAGTGGGTGATATCGGGCTGGATGATGTCGCAGGCCTGTAGTTCGAAGAGTTCGCGATACTCGTACATCGTATGCAAACGCTCGCCGGTGGCCACGGGGATGCCGAGGGGCGCGATGGCATCGGCAGCCTTCTTCTGGGCGGCGATGTTTTCGGGCGGTACCGGTTCCTCCAGCCAGGATGGTTTGAAGGGGGCCAGCTCGCGGGCGAACTCCACCGCTGTCACGGGGTTGAAACGGCCGTGCATCTCGATGAGGATTTCCACGTCCGGACCGACGGCGTCGCGCACCGCTTCGACAAGTGAGATTACGTAGTTCTTTTCCGGTCTTTCCATCTCGTAGAAGCCGGCACCAAAGGGATCGAACTTGAGGGCTTTGTAGCCTTTGTCGAGCACTCGTTTGGCGGCGGCGTGGAACTCATCAGGGGTGCGTTCGCCGGTATACCAGCCGTTGGCGTAGCCCTTGATCTGATACCTCACGGCACCACCGAGCAGCTTGTAGACAGGCTGGTCCAATGCCTTGCCGATGATGTCCCAGCAGGCGACCTCGAGCAGTGCGGTGACGGTCTGTGTAATCTCGCCGGCGCGACCGAAATCCTCGCGAAACATGCGGGCTACAAGGGCCTCGACATTGAAGGGGTCTTCGCCGAGGATGTAGCGGGGGGCGGCTTCGCTGAGGTAACCGAGGACGCCGTCGGTGCGGTTCAGGGCGCGGCATTCGCCGACCCCGACCAAGCCGTCATCGGTCTCTACTTTGACTATGGTCAGGTTTCGCCACTCGGTGCCCAGCACCATCGGCGTTACTTTGAATATTTTCATTGGAGTCCTCGTAAAGTGGGCTTTCAGTTCAGAGACGTGTTGCGCATACTGTAGCGCAATTGCGGTAAATGTGCCAGATTTCGGGTGCAACCTGGAGGTTGTTTAAGGCTGATTTGGCCAAAGTTTCACGGGAAGGAGAGTGCACTGATTGGGGGCGTGCATCCCGGTATTGAGGTGGGAAAAGCCCGGCAGGGCGTTAATGCCGGCGGTGGCTGGAATTGTTTGCCGGATCCTGGAGTGACGGAGGGCAGCCGCCAAGCCTGGCGCTACCGAGAGGCCCCTTGATTTGGGAGACTATGTCAGGCACAAGACCGGCACCTGCGGGGATCTGATGGGACTAGAGGGACGTGGGTTGGCGGAATCCCTTTGGTTGGGCACCCGTCCAATATCGACACCAGTTCGGCGAGGCGTGTTGTAGGAGAGGGGGCGTTGGGGGGGGGGGGGCCCCCCCC
>JAPPKT010000191.1 GCA_028819675.1 Caldilineaceae bacterium
CCCCGCAACGCCCCCTCTCCTACAACACGCCTCATCGACCGGGTGTCGATATTGGTGACGGGTGCCTATTCCAAGGTGCCTAGCCAAACCATGACCCGCCCAAAGTCGGTGAACAACCCCAGCCACCGCTGGCGCCGATTCCCCGCCAGACTGTTCCCACCCCAAATCTGGGATGCACCCTGTGTATTCTGGGGCTCACACCCGCGCGCAACCACCATCATCCGTAATCCGGCGTCGGCCCGCTCCAATACTATGGTAACTCCGAAAAGCTGCTGAGAGCGGTCTGAGACAATGGAAGCGCAGACTGCTAGCCGATCTCCACCATGCGCTGGACCGAACGAGCAGCCCTGACCAGGATTTCCTCGGGAACGGTTATCTCGTACTGCATCTTTTCCAGCGCGGCCAGGGTATCTTCCATTGTAATCTGGCCCATATGCGGGCAGCGGACAGAGCAAAGACGCAGCATCTCCTTGTCCGGGTTGGCCCCTATGATATTGTCACCCATCGAGCACTCCGTCAGAAGCAGGTAACGGGGCGCGTCCGTCTCCTCAACGTGGCGGATCATCGCTGAAGTACTACCCGTAAAGTCCGATGCCGCAACCACCTCCGGGCTGCACTCCGGATGCGAAAGAACCGCGACATCTGGAAACTCGGCCCGCACGCGCCGGATATCGTCTACGGTGAACTTGTCGTGGACTTCACACCGGCCGTGCCATCCGATCAAGTCGAAAGCCTCCGTCTGCAACGGGATCACCGGGTGCCCGGTATCCTGGTCGCGGTGGGTCTGGCCCAGCGCTTCGAACGAAACCGCTGCCGGCTCGCCTCCGCCCCCTCGCGTCCCTTCTACGCCGGTGGCCTGTGGGAAAATGATCTGCTTGCCTGTCTCCTCCGCCACATTCTTGGCCAGATACTCATCAGGCAGGAAAATGACCTGTTCCGAGTCCAGCGAGTTGACGACCGCCACCGCGTTTCCGCTCGTGCAGCAGACGTCCGTCTCCGCTTTTACATCGGCATATGTATTCACGTATGTGACCACCGGTACCCCGGGAAACTGCGCCTTCAGGCGCCGCACGTCCTCCGCCGTAATGCTTGCGGCCAGCGAGCAGCCCGCCTTTTCAGCCGGAAGCAGGACCGTCTTGTCCGGGCTCAGAATCTTTGCCGTCTCCGCCATGAACTCCACGCCGCAGAAAACGATTACCTCCTTGTCGGTCTGGGCCGCCATCCGGCTCAGGTACAGCGAGTCGCCGACAAAGTCCGGAATCGAATGGAACAGCGCCGCCTCCATGTAGTTGTGACCGAGGATGACCGCGTTGCGTTCCTTCTTGAGGCGATTTATCTGCACCGCAATCTCCGCCTTGATGCGCAACTCTACGTCCAGGACCACGTTGTGGAGCCTGTGCGCAAGAGCCTCGTACATTGACCTGGCATCGGTGACCTCTGCCAGGGGTGTTGTCAGTGTTGCCGCCGCCATGGGTGCTACCTCGCTTTTTTTATCTGTAGCCGGACTCTTACATCTGTACTCATGTGGAGAGCGTCAAACTGCCATCTCCAAATCGAAACTGATGTCGAGCGCGGGAACCGAATGGGTGAGCGCGCCCACCGAAATATAGTCCACACCGGTCGCGGCCACCGCCGCCACCTTCTCCAGGCTGATGCCGCCGGACGCTTCTAGAGGGGTTTGACCCGCGGTGATGGCAACGGCCTCTCCAATCTGTTCTGGCGTCATGTTGTCGAGTAGAATCCGGTCTACGTCGAGCGCCAGCGCCTCTTCCAATTGGACTAGATCCGACACTTCAACCTCGATTTCCAGACCCGGGAATCGTCCCCGGATGCCCTCAACAGCCGCCGTGATACCCCCCGCCGCCGCGATGTGATTGTCCTTGACGAGTGCCATATCAAAGAGACCGAAGCGGTGATTCAAGCCCCCGCCCAGCTTCACCGCCCTCTTGTCGAACACGCGCAATCCCGGCGCCGTCTTGCGCGTGTCCAGGATCACTACCTTTGTGCCCTCGACCGCCTCAACGTACCTCCGTGTCAATGTCGCGATACCCGACATGCGTTGCACAAAGTTCAGCGCCACTCTTTCTGCCGTCAGCAGGATCTGAGCCGGGCCGCTTGCGCTCGCCACGACAGTCCCTGCCGCAACCCTTTCACCGTCTTCAACATAAGGGCAGAACTGAAAAGGCTGACCTATCCCCTTATTGGACGATTTCGCTTCCCAGTCCTGAAGAAGACTATAGGTCAGTTCGACTACTTCCAGCCCTGCTATCGTACCTGACGACTTTGCCAGAAACCGTCCTTTGGCCTGTCTCTCCGCCGGGATCGTTGCCAAAGTGGTAGCGTCTCCGCTGCCGATATCCTCCTTCAATGCCAACTGAACGGCCGGTTTGACCTTTTTCAGGAATTCGTTCACGCGCCTTTACCTTACGGGAGGCAACCCCTGCCGCAACTGTCAAACGGAATATGCTGTACCGCGTAGAATACCACTGTAGAGATGGATTTTACAAACGGGTTGCCACGATTCCAATCCGATTATGCTGGACCCTCAATGCCTCCGCCTCGGTTTCCGAAACGAGGCAACCCGTCTCCGCAGATGCCTCCAACTCTGCCTCCGCTATTACCGCGATTGGCAAGCAGGCAATATCTGCCTCGAGGAAGACTCGACTACCCGTGTGCGCTTTGATTGGCTCTCCAGTTCGGTTACACTGAAACCAAGCTAAATCAGGTGCGTAATCTATATTGGAATGTTGCCGATGAGTGAATCGATTCTCTCAGACTCCATCGCCTCGGCCCCGACCAGGCCCCATGAGAATACCGCCCGGGCGAAGCCCGTTTCGGGGTTGCAATTCGACTGGCTGATCAACCTGCTGTGCGCGGTATTCGTCGGCGGCCTGTACCTGGACGGCTGGGCACACAATCATGGGCGAGTCGATGAGTCATTTTTCACACCTTGGCATGCCTTTTTCTACAGCGGATTCTTGCTGGTGGCGCTTGCATTTGGTGCCGCTGTACTTGCCAACCGTAGGCGAGGTTATCCACTGCCTCTTGCTATCCCCGACGGCTATCGCCTGACGGGAGTCGGCCTGTTCATATTCGCTGCCGGCGGCGTCGGCGACATGGTATGGCACATACTCTTCGGAATCGAGGAAGGCGCCGAAGCGCTCTTCAGCCCGACCCACATCCTCCTGGGACTCGGTATTGGCTTGACTGTAACCGGCCCGCTGCGCGCCGCCTGGAACAGAAAGGACGCCCTGGCGAGTTGGCGCGAGTTGGGGCCTGCCATCGCCTCTTTGGGAGCCCTTCTGGCTGCCTTAACCTTCTTCATGATGTTTTTCTTCCCCGTCACCGTCCTTCTTGGCACACCTGGGACAGGCAGCGGCTACTTTCGCAACGACGTAGGCAAAGTGGCGGGCCTGGTCGGGGCGACCATCACCGCTGCCGCGCTCGCAGGGCCTCTACTCTTGACCCTGCGCCGCTGGCGGCTGCCCCTTGGAGCAGTTTCCTCAGTCCTCTGCCTCTCAATACTGGGCGCAACCATTCTGGACTACGAGCGCACTCTCATGATCTGGCTCGCCGTCGGCATGGCCGTCCCCGCCGTGGCTGTAGACTATCTTGCATGGCGGGCAAATCCATCCGGCAACCCGAACTCGGTTCGCTGGCTTGCCCCGGCGATTCCCCTGCTTCTTTACGGCGGGTATTACACCGTTCTCTTGCCTACAGTCGGGTCGACCTGGTCGGTTCACATGTGGACCAGCACAATCGTAATCCCAACCATGGTCTGCTGGCTTCTCAGCTTTCTGCTCGTGCCGCCGCGCATGCCCGAGCAACTTCCGTGATCCTGCCAGCTCTCTCCACCGACCAGATGCGGGAAGTGGACCGGCTGATGGTCGAGCGCTTCGGCATCCAGCTGCTCCAGATGATGGAAAACGCCGGCCGCAACCTCGCCCTGCTCGCCAAACAGCTCCTGTCCGACGAAGATGACGACGAAGACGCCCTGCAGGACCGCCCAATCGTCGTCCTCGCCGGGCGCGGCAACAACGGCGGCGGCGGTCTCGCCGCCGCCCGTCACCTTCTCAACTGGGGCGCCTGGGTCCAGATCGTACTTACCCATCTTCCAACCGACCTGCCGCCAGGCGCGATGAAAGACCAGCTCTCGATTCTTCAGAAAATGGGCGCCCCGCTCGCCTGGGCCGAGGAAGGCTGGGAGCTCCCCCCGGCCGACCTGGTTGTCGACGCCCTGATCGGCTACGGTATTTCAGGAGACCCACGCGGCCGCACCGCTGACCTGATCCAGCTCGCAAACAGCAGCGTAGCCCCCATACTCAGCCTGGACGCCCCCAGCGGCCTCGACTCGACCAGCGGCCAGCTCTATGTCCCGCATGTTTCGGCGACCGCCACCATGACGCTTGCCCTGCCTAAGCGCGGGCTCCTGCAGCCGGCCGCACGGGCTGCCTCTGGCCAGCTCTTCCTCGCCGATACCGGGGTGCCGCCGTCACTCTACGATTACCTGGACTTGGATCTGCCGCCGCTTTTTGCTATGAACACTGTCCTGCCCCTTCACTTTCAGGACGGCTCTTTTTCCCTTGAGGAGTAGCCTGGCGTGTTTGACATATCGAACCTGTTCTTCGTTTTGAGCTATCTGCTCATCTTCCTTGGAATCGTCGGCGCTCTCGTTCCTCTGCTGCCCGGGCCGCCGCTCATCTGGCTGGGCGCATTGGTCTGGGCCTGGGCAGACGGCTTTGTACGTATCGGTTGGCCGACGCTCCTTGTACTCGCCGTTTTGACAGTCATCGCCTGGGGCGCCGATCTGGCCCTGAGCTTTCTCGGCAGCAAAAGGTCGGGCGCAGGCTGGCGGTCCATCGGCGTATCAATATTGGGAGGCCTCGTCGGCGCGATCCTGCTCTCCAGCGTACCCGTCGTTGGCACCTTCATCGGGGCCGTGATCGGCTCGATCTCTGCCCTCTGGTTCATGGAGTACCGTCGCGCACAGGTTGCCCCCCCGGAAGGATCAGGCCTGAACACCGCAACCAACCCGCAGAGCCCCTCAACTGTACAGGAAAACAGGGCTAGGGCGACGCGAGCTGTAAAGGGTTATGTGGGCGGCTTCCTGATGGCCATGGCCGTCGAATTCATCATCAGCCTGATGATGCTGTCGATCTTTGCTTGGCAGGCCTTTTTGTAGAGGGGCGGAAGAAAATTGCGGGCCGTAATCTTCGTCAATGGCGAAATCGTCGACTACGCTGCGACGCCGCGCTGGCTGCATTCTGATGACTATCGCATCGCAGCCGACGGCGGCGCGCGCCACTTGGACGCCCTGGGGTTGTCGCCCCACGTAATCGTCGGCGACCTGGACAGCATCGACGAGGACCTCCTCGCCAGGTTCCAGCAGGAAGGCGCCGCCGTGGAAAGGCATCCAGCCGCCAAGGCCGCCACCGATCTGGAGCTCGCCATCGCACGTGCAGTCAGCGACGGCGCCGCAGAAATCCTGCTCATCGGCGCTCTCGGCGGCCGCCTCGACCAGACCCTCGCCAATCTGTTGATTCTGGCTGAAAGGAATCGGAATGTGCCACTGGCCGTTGCCGAGGGAGACCAGTTGGTGCGTGTGCTGCGGGGTCCCCAGCAGTTGACTCTGTCAGGGTCGGAGGGCTGCTACGTCAGCGCAATCGCTCTGAGTGAAGAGGTAACCGGCGTTACCTACAAAGGACTCGAGTACCCCCTGGCGAACGCAACGCTGCGCCTTGGCAGTACACGCGGCGTGAGCAACACACTGGCTTCCTCACCGGCACACATTTCAATCGAGACCGGCATCCTGCTGGTGATTCAGCAATTCTTGTAGCGGATGCATTCTGTTGATTTTCGTGACTCCGCACTCCCTGGCAGTCAACTTCTCGCAGCTGAGGTTGATTCGGCAGTTCTCTCGACTGTGAATCTCACTCTTCTGCAGGACTGAAGCCTTCGCCTCCGGTTTCTGCCACCTTCAGTCGGCCCTCCCTGTCCGCTGTCCGCGCCAGCACAAACGCCAGCCCTGCCGCCGCGATCAGCGCCGCCACCTGAGAAGTACGCACCGATCCCAACAGCCGGTTGTCCGCCGCAAACCCGTCCGCAAACAGCCGCAACAGTGCAAACGCCAGGATTGCCTGGCCTGCCAGCCGACCCGGCCCGCGCCAGTTTCCCCATACCAGTGACCCGCCAACGATCAGCATCATCCCAATGGCCCGGTACAATGCAACCGGATGACGGATCGAGGCCGACTGCGACTGGACCGCCTCAGAAGAATCCCCCGTCAAGGACAGAAACAAGGACAACGCGCCCGCCGGCACGCCCATCGTACCCACCACAGCGCCCGTCAGAAAGTTCGAAATCTCCAGCACCACACCGCCCGCCAGCAGCCCGAACACAGCCGCCACCCCGACCGGTCTTGGATCAACCCCCACGCGAATCAAATACAGGTAGGCCGCGACCAGGCTGCCCACCACCGCCGGCCACAACAGCAGTCCCCCCGGCCGGATGCTGACCAGAAGCAGCGGCTCCGCGCGATACACGCTCCAGAACTGGACTGCATGCGACAGCCGGGCTACAATGACCCCCGCCGCGAAGGCAATCGTGCCCAGATTCCAGGTCATGTCCGGGTCCAACTGCAGACGCCTGCCCACCCGCGCCATGACCGACAGTCCGAACCAGGCAGCCACGATCGCCAGGATCTGGGCCGTAGGCAGCGATAAGGGCCCCAAAGGAAGTGACGGATACACAGAAATGCCTCCAACGCGGCCCGGCGCAATGTCACAAAATCGCAAGAACCGGCGCCAAGCCTACCTGTAGTATACTGTTTTCGCTTTGACGGCAAACTTTTTCAGTCAACCGGTGCCGCCACTCACATGAACCTCGACCACATTCGCAACTTCTGTATCATCGCCCACATTGACCACGGCAAGAGCACGCTTGCCGATCGACTCATCCAGCACACCGGGACCGTCACCGACCGCGAGATGAAGGAACAGCTTCTCGACTCCATGGACTTGGAGCGCGAAAAGGGTGTTACGATTAAAGCCAGCGCCGTGCGCATGATCTACCGCCGCCAGGCCAACGGCGGCCCCCCGAAAGACTATGAGATGAACCTCATAGACACGCCCGGTCACGTTGATTTCACCTACGAGGTCAAGCGCGCCCTGCAGGCATGTGAAGGCGCCATCCTCGTCGTGGACGCCTCACAGGGCATCCAGGCCCAGACCGTCGCCCACCTCCTGGCCGCGATGGAGCTCGACCTGACCATCGTCCCCGTCCTCAACAAGATCGACCTGCCGGCTGCCGTGCCCGACGAAGTTGCCCGCGATATCGAAGACCTGCTGGCTGTACCCGCCACCGACATCCTCCGCATCAGTGCCAAGGACAGTATCAACATTGAGGAGGTCCTGGAGGAGATCGTGCACCAGGTACCTCCCCCGCAAGGCGACGCCCGCGAAAAGCTACAGGCCCTGATCTTCGACTGCCACTATGACCCCTACAAGGGTGTTGTGGCCTACATCCGGGTGGTGAACGGTGCCATGACGGCGCCGGCCCCCCTGTATGCAATGTCCGGCGATAAACGCATCGACCCTATCGAAATCGGAATCCTCACACCGGCCCCCGTAAAGGCCTCGCGGCTGACCGCCGGCGAAGTCGGCTATATCGCCACTGGCCTCAAGAGCGTGCAGGATCTTGACGTCGGCGACACCATCACCCTCGCCGCCGACCCCGCTCCTGAACCGCTGCCCGGCTACGAGCCCATGAAACCCATGGTCTTCGCCGGCCTCTATCCCACCGACTCCGACGATTACCACGATCTCCGCGACGCCCTCGAAAAACTGCACCTGAATGACGGCGCCCTCACCTACGAACCGGAGACCAGCCAGGCCCTCGGATTCGGCTTTCGCCTCGGCTTTCTCGGCCTCTTCCACATGGAGATTGTACAGGAGCGCCTTGAGCGAGAGTACGACCTGGACATCATCTTTACCGCTCCCTCAGTGGCCTACCGTGTGGTAACAACCGCTGGCGAAGAGTTTCTCCTTGAAAGTCCCGCCGATCTGCCCGATCCCAGCGAGATTGAACATATCGAGGAGCCTTGGTGCAGCCTGCAAATCTACTCCCCTTCCGAATACATCGGCCCAATCCTTGAAATGGTGACAAAGCGCCGCGGCCGCGTCAAAAATCAGCTCTGGTTGGATACAAAGCGCGTGGAGCTCAGTTTTCAGATTCCACTGTCCGAGATTATTGTCGACTTCTACAACGAGCTCAAGGCTCGCACCCGCGGCTATGCCTCCATGGACTACGTCCTTGAGGACTATCAAGCCTCCGATATGGTCAAGCTCGACGTCCTGGTCAACGGTCAACTCGTTGACGCCCTCAGCATCATCATCCATCGCGAGAACGCCTACACCAAGGGCCAGCGCATGGTCAGCAAGATGAAGGACATCATCCCTCGCCAGCAGTTCGTTGTCCCCATCCAGGCCGCCGTCGGCAACAAGGTAATCAGCCGTGCCAATGTAAAGGCCGTGCGCAAGGACGTGCTCTCCAAATGCTACGGCGGCGACGTGACCAGGAAGCGCAAACTCCTCGAAAACCAGAAAGCCGGCAAGAAACGCATGAAAATGGTCGGCTCCGTGGAGATTCCACAGGAGGCCTTTATGACTGTCCTGAGCCTGGAGGATGAATAAAAGCGCCCCTTCACCACTGGACCTGCTCCGCCGCCACAATCTCCAACTGAAGAAATCCCTGGGCCAGAACCTCCTCGTCGACCCCTCCCACCTCACCCGTATCGCCGCCGCCGCTGACCTCGAGAAAAACGACACCGTACTGGAGATCGGTCCCGGCCTCGGCGCGCTGACCCATCACCTCGCCGAACAGGCCGGCCGCGTCGTTGCCGTCGAACTGGATCAGAGGCTGATCCCGATTCTGCGCGCAGAATTCGCCGGCCAACTCCACGTCTCCTTCGTACACGGCGACATACTGCAACTAAGTCCCGCAGACCTCCTACCCGCGCACCAGCCCGACCGGCCCGGCCCCACCTCCACAGCCGTTCCCTATAAAGTAGTCGCCAACCTTCCCTACTACATCACCAGCGCTGCCCTCAAACACATTTTGGAAAGTCTTCCTCCCCCCACACTTGCAGTCCTGCTCGTGCAGCAGGAAGTGGCTCAGCGCATGGTTGCCCAACCCGGCGCAATGTCGATCCTCGCGGTAAGCGTGCAATTCTACGCCCGCCCGCGCGCCCTCCATAAAATCCCTGCCGGTGCCTTCCTCCCTCGCCCCAAAGTCGACAGCCGTGTCGTGCGTCTCGACGTGCGCCCCCAGCCGGCCGTCCCCGAAGTCGACCCGCACCGCTTCTTCCGCATCGTGCGTGCCGGATTCGGCCAGCGACGCAAGCAGCTTCGCAACAGCCTCAGCGCCGGTCTCCCCTGCTCGAAGAGGCAAGCGGATCTCTGGCTGACCTCCTCCGGCATCGATCCCCGCCGCCGCGCCGAAACCCTCTCCCTGCAGGAGTGGGGCAAGCTGACCAAAACCGTTTACGGGGCAGTATGAAGAAAGACAACGCAGGACTGCGCCAACTGGTGAATCATCTGTCGCAACTACTGCAGGAAGAAAATGTCCAAAGCGGCGCCGGCGGATCCCAAAGGCCGGCCGCGCCCGACCGTTCCGCATCGCAACGATCGGCGCCGTTCCCTCGCAATCCGTCCGTGCAATCCAGAAGCGCGTGGCAATGGCAAGACTGGGAAATCCACCCTATCCGCGGCGGGATGAATGGTCGTGTCTTTCGCGCATCCGGGCTGCAAGGCGATGTGGCCGTAAAATTCACCGTCCGTGACAATCGTGACCGCGCCGGGCGCGAGTGGGCCGCCCTGACCTTGCTGGCCGAAAAATCCGGTAGGCTTGCTCCCAGACCCCTCCTGCTCGACCGCGACCGTTACCCCCAACAGGTCATCGTGCAATCCTGGCTAGACGGCGACTCGTCGGACGCAATTCCACCGGATGACACTGCCTGGGAGTCACTTTGCCGGCACCTCCTGGAAATCCATTCCCTCCCCAAAGGTCCGGACCGTCCCAACATTCGTCCCGTTGTCCTTTACGTAACCTCGGCCTCCGACGCCTTGCGGGCCATCAGCTACCAACACAGCCGCCTGCCGCCGACCGGGTGGCCCCGGGCCGTGAGCAACCTCGTTGACCAGGCCCTGTCGATTCCATGGCCGCGCTGGCCGCGCCCGCCCCTGCATCTCTGCCGCGGCGACCCAAACATCCGCAACTTCATCCGCAGCCCCCTCTCCTGGGCCTCAGTCGACTGGGAGTACAGCGGTTGGGGAGATCCTGCCTTCGAGATAGCAGACTTTCTCGTCCATGCCGCCCATTTAACCTGGCCGCTCCGGCACAGACGCAAACTTGCAGACCTCTATTGCGCCCACAGCAACGACACGGCGATCCGGGAACGGATCGCCGTATATGAAGTGCTTATGCTGATCTGGTGGACGTTGCGCCTGGGACGCCTGCTTCCCGAAGCGCGATCAGGCGAAGACAAACGCCTCGCGCCGCGCCCGCAGTCCTGGTATGAAGAGCGCCTGGTACTGCAGAAGCGCTACCGGCAACTGGCTGCCGCCGCGCTAGCCAACATGAAAACTGTACTGTAGGCTCGGCGCCCGTCCCTTTCAATCTCAGGCGCGTTTCCGTCTACGGCTGCCCGGCCAGTCGCTGGATCTTGAAACTCGTTTCCCGCCAGGAGACCTTGCTCAAACCCATCTTGAGCCGCAGTGACTCATCCTTCATCCCCTGCCTGAAGTCCCGCACCGCACTCGTCCATCGCAGCGTTTCAAAGCCCACCTGGATGCGGCGAATGCCCGCTCGAATGCCCGCTTCCTCCAGAACGTACTCCAGATTGCGCGGCGTACATTCAAAAAGAAAATTCTCCGGTCTGTACTGCTCCAGGTACTGGTCGAGCGGCCCTAGAAAGCCGGTGTTCAGCGAAATCCGACGGTTCTTATGCGCGTAGCGCTCCTCCTCATAGCGAATGAACACCGAAGGTTCCTGCGATTCAGGGCGCTCGATGTCATCCAACAGTATCTTTACCGCCTCGCTCTTCTTGATTCCCGTCTGCAACAGAAGACTTACAAGGACATAGGGGCGCGCATCCGACTTCACCCGGTCCCACAGCCAGTCCTGACAGGCCCGCATCAGCTTGCCGGCCTCGTTGTTGTTCAGAATCACAGGCAGAGGGGTCCGCACAGACTGCTGAATGAGCGGTTCAGCAGGATCGGTACCGATCGCCCCCACGCTGTGCAGCCACGCGAAGAAGACCTTGAGCGTGGTTATTCGCCGCGACAGCGTCTTCGCGCTGCACGGCCTGCCTCGTTCGCTTTGCATCCATTCGAGAAAATCTTCGAGATGCCGCGTCTGAATCTCACGCAGGACAGCCGACCCGTCCATGAAAGTTCGCAGTATCTTGAGATCGTTGGCAAATGCCTTAATCGTGTTCTCGCTGAAGCCTTTGCGAACCATCTGTCCTTCATATTCGACGATTGCGTCCCCTAGCGGGCTGGTCGCCCTCAACGTAGGCGCAGCACTACCGTCTGGATCAACCTCTACACCTGTCGCTTCTTGCGTCGAAAACTCGCTCATTAGGTAACCCCTGGGTCTGATACCTGAGAAAAGGCGCGTGTCACGGTTCAACCTGCGTATAGCCACCTTCAAATATATCTCCCACCATCCGAAAAGGCAACATACCCAAATAACAAGGTGCATCCCAAATTAGGCGCGAACACTCGCACACCTTCGGTAGAAACCAGCTCACAGTTAGTTCACATTTCCATCCCCGGCAATCGAAGTGGTGTTTCTCTTTCCTCTCTCCTCTCCACTCTCTCCTCTCCTTTGGGCGGTCGGGCCTATTCGGCCCTCCCTTGTGCGGGGGCTCCGCC
>JAPPKT010000215.1 GCA_028819675.1 Caldilineaceae bacterium
TTTCCTCAACTCTCCGTTTTTTTCTTTCTGTTTGTCCCCCCCCCCCCCGCGGGTGGGGGGGGGGGGGGGGGGGGGGGGGGGGCCCCCCCCCCCCCCCACATGGGCGGGCCTAATCGGCCCGACCGCCCAAATGCGAGGAGAGAGAATAGAGTAAACGCTTCTCTCTCTGAATCAAGGGGGCCATTGGGTAGAGATTAAGCAGTTATGGTGATTTGTTTGATTAGACACATTCAAAGAGAGACTCTTGTCTGTGCATTGTGACCAGGTCTTCAAGTTAGATGGCTGAAGAGCGACTGCAGAAGGTACTGGCGGCAGCCGGCGTTGCCAGCCGCAGAGCCAGTGAGAAGTTGATAAACGCGGGACGCGTGCGTGTCGATGGCAGAGTTGTCACTACCCTGGGAACGAAGGTGGACCCGGGCAAGTCTTCTATAGCCGTTGACGGTCGCCCTGTACAGTTCTCCGGAAGCAATACTTACTTCAGAGTCTACAAGCCGCGGGGAATCCTGAGCGACATAGGGGGAGACACGCGTGGGCGCAGAACGGTCGGCCACTTGCTGCCGAAGGTGGCCGGGCGCGTGTTTCCAGTTGGGCGATTGGACCTGAACAGCGAGGGCCTTGTCCTGCTGACGGACGACGGGGCACTGGCCAACCGACTGACTCACCCCCGCTTTGAGCATCCCAAGACATACTACGTACTGGTGGCACAACGGCCATCTGTCGACGCGCTAGTTCAGCTGCGTGAAGGGGTTGAAATTGAGAGCGGTCGGACCGTACCGGCCCGCGTCGAAATCGCGGACAAGCTGCCGGCCCGGCTGACACTGGACAAGGGCACTCAGAGTTTCGGCGCGGCTCCGGCTGACGGATGGAAGAACTCGCCACCTGAGAAGGGCGTATGGCTGCGGATTGTTTTGCGCGAAGGGAAGAAGCGACAGATTCGACACATGGCAGCAGCGGTTGGAATCGATCTCAGACGGCTCATTCGCTGGTCCATAGGCCCGCTGACTCTGGAAGGCCTCGAACCCGGCACGTGCAGGGAGCTGACGCGGGGTGAGGTATACGCGTTAAAGCAGATGGTGGGCAAGGGCACCGAAAGACGCTCATCACGAGGGCGGCCCAGGAAGGGAAGCGACCGATCGCGGGCGAAGAGGCGTTTTTCGCCTCGGAACAGGCGTTGATGTCCGGATGGCGCAAGGGCTGTGTCTCCCAGCGTTGCCGAAAACTGACTGAAAGCAAGCCTGGTCAGTGTTACCTCATGCGTCGTCCTCACCTCAATTCCTCAACCAACTAACGGGACTGTACGCCCACTCGATTTGCGAATATCCCCTCTTTTTCAGGTGATCGCGGTGAATGCGATAGCGATTGATGGGCCGGCAGCATCCGGCAAGAGCACGGTCGGCTTCCTGGTTGGCCAGAGCCTGGGCTTTCTCTTCTTCGATACCGGAGTCATGTATCGTGCAGTGGCTTGGGCTATACAAGACAGAGGAATCAGCAGCACCGACAGTGAGGCTGTTGGCCGTATGGCGGAAGAGTTGCCGATTGGCGTCAGTGCGCCGAGCAGTGAGGAACCAGACGGCCGCCAGGCAACGATCCAGATCGGTGAATTGGACGTAACCTGGTCCATTCGCAGCCCCGAGGTCGACAGGATTGTCTCCGTTGTGGCAGCCAACAGCCAGGTCAGGCAAGCATTGACCCAGAAACAGCGGCTCATAGGACTGGAACACGGGTCGGGAGATGCGGGTGTGGTGATGGTAGGCAGGGACATAGGCACAGTCGTCCTTCCTGAGGCCCCCCTGAAGATTTACTTGGAAGCGCCGTTAGAAGAGAGGGCAAGACGCCGATATACTGAGCTTTCAGAAAGAGGGAAAGAGGCCAATCCAGCCAAGGTCCTGGAGGACATGCGTCGTCGGGATCGGATAGACAGTGGTCGTGCGGTTGCGCCGCTTCGACCCGCCCACGACGCGCATAAGATTCAGACGTACGGCGCAACCATTCAGGAGGTCGTCGAACAGATTCTCTTGCTCGCAGAGAAGATTCTTGGTGTCGGACTGGCTTCCTGCGGCCAAGGGAACATTCCTTAAGAAGGTTCCTCAGAATCCGCTCTGGTCTAAGTATGGGCTTTGCTCCGTTGACGTTGATCTCGTGTCCTCATCGGATTCTCACTTTTCCTTCCACTGTCAGTTAATCACAGGACGGAATGCGGTCGCTGCAGCCGTTATCGGATTGTGGTATGATTGCTGGCAGTTTTGTGGGTCTTTTCGGGTTGTGGGTATTTCAATTCAGCGCTGAGAGGTAGGAAAATGGCCGCGCTGACGGGTGAGCAGAAACTTGAGATGTTTTACTGGATGGTCCTGGCTCGGACCTTCGATGAGGGCATGGTTTCGCTTTGGAAACAGGGCCGGGGGTTAGGCGGGACGTTCAGCCAACGGGGACATGAGGCCGTCAGCGTGGGGTCGGCCTACGCACTGGCGCCTGAGGACATCATCGCCCCGATGCACCGGGACATCGGGGCCTATTTTCTAAGGGGGTTGACCCCGCGTCGAGTATTTGGCAACTTGCTGGGAAAAGTGATAGGTGTTTCCGGGGGGCGTGACGCCAATATTCATGGCATGGGCGATTTAAGTCTGAATATTGTTGGCTACATCAGTCACATTCCCATGTCGATGCCGATCACGCTAGGCGTTGCGATGAGCCTCAAACTGCGGAAGGAGGCCAAGGTCGCGATGACCTATGTAGGTGACGGCGGCAGCAACGCCGGCCTCTGGCACGAAACGCTCAACATGGCAGCTCTATACAAGGTGCCGTACGTGCTGATTGTCGAAAACAACCAGTACGCCTACTCGACCCACGTATCGGACCAGATGCCGATTGAGAACATTGCGGACCGAGCCGCGGGCTACAATATGCCTGGGACCATCGTGGACGGAAACGATGTCGAGGCGGTGTATATGGCGACGTGTGAGGCGGTGGACCGGGCAAGGCAGGGAGGGGGCCCGTCGCTCATCGAAGCGAAGACGATGCGAATGATGGGCCACGCAATCCATGACGGCGCCGAATATGTGCCGCGTGAACTCCTGGCCAAGTGGGAGAAAAAGGACCCGATTGCCCGCTATCAGGCCAGGCTGCTGGCCGAAGGAGTGGCGGACATAGAAGAGTTGAATGAGATTCGCCAGCGGGCTGCGGTTGAAATTGAAGACGCGATCGAGTTCGCCGAATCCAGCCCGTATCCCGATCCGGACTCTGTTGAACTGGGCATTTACGCGCCTTAGCGTAGAAGATAGTGTCGCGGCACGTAGTCTGTGATGACTCGGGGCTGCTTCCCGGAGAGTTCGAACTTTCAGTGCCACCAGCATGAAGCCATGCTTTTCGCCGGCCGCAATTCGGCCGGCGATTCTGTTTGGAATAGATGCTCTCTCGATGAACCGACCCGAGCGAAGTTCGACATTCCCCATTGTCTGGTCATACTGCTTACTTGCCGGGCTGTTTTTTGCTCCTTACCTGCTTGGGCTGTCAGCATTTGCCGCCGGCGATTTTACCCGGCACTATCTGCCCTATAGTTTTTTTCAACAGAAGTCGCTCCTGGCGGGGCGGTTACCCGTCTGGAATCCGCATGTAAACTCGGGCCATCCTTTCCTAGCCGATACTGAATCTGCAGTATTCTATCCAATCAGCAACGCTCTCCTGTTGCTAACATCGTTCAACTCCTCAGTCGTGGGCAGACTCTACTGGCTGCAGGTGGAAGCTCTTGTTCACATCGTATTGGCGTGCAGCTTTACTTTCTTGCTCGTGCATCGTCTGACGCAGAGCCGCATGGCAGGATTCGCGGCCGGGCTGGTTTTCGGCTTTTGCGGTTACGCGACCGGTTATCCTCCTTTGCAGCTCGGTATACTGCGCGTGGCCGTCTGGCTACCACTCATTTTGTGGCTGTTACTCCCGGACAGGACAGGGAGACCGAAATGGAGTCGTTGGCTTTGGGCCTGCGCTGGGCATGCAGTCGCTTTCTTCGCCAACCATCCCCAGACATTTCTCTTTCTCACCTATGCCGTAGGGGGATGGATGTTGATGTTGACAGTCGCCCAGAGCCGCCGACGACCACCTGCAGAGAACGGTTCGGAACGGGGAAAAAATACAGGGTCTTTTGAACCCGGGCGGGTGTTTCAGCATCTTGGGTTGATTGCCGTCTACGGCAGCCTTCTGATCGGCCTGACGGTTGCGCAGTTGTGGCCTGCTCTTGAATTCACAGCGCTGTCTGTACGGTCCGCCCGACCTTTTCACGAATTAAGCAGCGGCTTCTTGCCACAAGACATCTGGCAGCTCTTCGTACCACGCGTTTTGAGTCTCTATTCGCCGCTCTATGTGGGGATGGCCGGAATTGGTCTGGCGTCAGTTGCTGTAGCCGCGCTGCTGAGTAGCCGGTTCAATCTCGTAACCTCCAGTCCCGTTGGCCGTCCAGCTGCCATCTTCTTTGCGGTTACAGCGTTACTTTCGATTCTGGTCTCATTCGGGGATCTTCTGCCGATTTACCCTCTTCTGTATCGGTTCGCGCCGGGATGGTCGCTCTTCCGGGGCCAAGAACGAGTTGCCTATCTATTTGCATTTTCGCTGAGTGTCCTTTGCGGTTACGGTATGGCGCTATTGCCATCACTGGCCGCCCGCTGGCGTCGGAGATTTGGGTGGGGATACTTGGCAATTGTTGCCACCGGCATAGCGCTGGTTTTCACCAATTGGTACCTTCCGGGAGGGCTAGAGGGAACTGACACCAGTTTCTTCTTCCATGCAAGCAAATCTTTGCTTCTGGCCACGGTATTCGTAGTACTTTGCAGTCGTTTGGGGCTCAGGCGAATACACTTTATCCTTGTGCTTTTTGTCGTGGCCGTCGATCTCTTTGCCTCCAACTTCGCTACCATTCTTGCCGACGGACAGAAGATCCGGTCGGAACTGACGCGCCCTGAAATCGCAGCTACGTTGGAAGCAGCACAGTCTCTAGACGGCGAATCGATATTGCTTTCGCCACGAGTTTACAACGAGCGCCGTTTGCCGGAAGACAGTGGCATGGTGGCAGGCTGGGAGGATGTTTGGGCCGCCAGCGTGTTGCGATTATCCGCCTATAACGGCTTATTTGTAGACTTTCCCATGGAACGCATGTGGAAACTGACAGGTGTCGGTAGCGTGCTGACCTGGAGAGAGGAACTGCCAGTTGCCAGCCGATTGGTGGAAGAGTTTCCTCTCGGGAACGAGGCGACCCGCCTGCATCAGCTTGAGTCCATTTACCCGCGCGTGTGGTGGGCACAGAAGGCCCGGAGGGTGGACGACTTTTCTGCGCGGGCGTTGCTGGCGGATCCCGGCTTCGACCCACTCCAGGAGGTGCTGGTCGCGGATTCGGATGCCGATGTCCTGGGAGAGGCATGGGTAGACGGTGCGATGCACTTTGGGGAGGGAGGCGAGGCCACCATCGAAGCGACACGCGCCGGGCACACCCGCCTGGAGGTCCGGATCGAGAGTACCGGGCCCGGCCTGATTTTCGTTAGCGAGAACTACCTGCCTGGATGGGAGGCGGAATGGAGAGCAGGAAGTCAACCAACACAGGCTGTCGCACTACCAGTCGTACGCGCCAATCAGGCCTTTCTGGGGATCCCTGTCCCTGCAGGAAGCGGGACAGTTGACCTTGCCTACCGCCCGGCCAGCTTGCGATGGGGAATGGCCATCAGCGTCTTCAGTTGGGTGGCTCTGGTGGTGGTACTGCGGGGGCGGATTTTAGAGGCGCTTCGGACAACCTGGAAGCGAATCCGACATTCTGTAAGAGCGCTACGGCAATTTGACCCTTCGACTTCGGCCATAGACCGGGGCGGCGAGACAGGCGGAAACGGGAATGGCGTTTTGTACCCGATGGGTTGGGGTGTTTTCTCCGACGCCCACTTCCAACGCGTCGTCGTTGTATTGGCCACCGTTGCTGGCTTCGCCCTTCGGTTTTTTCAACTTGGCGACCAGGAGCTGGTTACGGTAGAAGCAGTGTCTTATCGGTTCGGCCAACTTCCAGTTTCCAGTCTGATACATATGTTCAGCGAGGGAGGGAGTGCGACATTTTCCGCCAGCTACTGGCTGAATCACTTTTGGCTTCGACTTGCGGGGAGCAGCGAGTTCGCATTACGTTCAGTCTCGGCTCTCCTGGGCACTCTGACCATTCCGCTCCTCTACCGTCTCGCCAGGGAGTTGGGCTTGCCCGCCTTTGCCGCACTGACGGCGACAGTCTTGATGGCGGTTGGTTCATACGCCGTTCGGGCTAGTCAAGAAGCTCTTCTCAACCCTCTTAGTCTTACTCTTACCGTTGCCAGCGCCGTACTGGCGATCCGTCTGATCAGCGGGTCCAAGAACAGGGCTATTTTTCTTGCTTACGTCCTGTGTGCGGCCGCTACGTTCTATACTCAAGTTTTCGCAGTTCTCGCTCTCCTGGCACAGAACCTGTATGTTCTCTACTTGCTTGTGCGCAAGGGCAGGAGCAGAGCATACTCGCCAACGCCGAGCACCTTCCGGTCTATGCTTACACGCTGGGCATGGGCGCAACTCTCGATAGTTGTCCTGTGCGTCCCCTGGCTTTTGAGCGCATGGAACGGAACGTTCGAATTGAGGGGAGGCGGTACGGCCAACCCGTTTGTTTCGATGTTGTGGTGGAGATTCGCTGGCTATCCCATCGGTGAACTGGTGCCGGGGCGAGTCTGGCTGTTGAATGCCGGGATATTCGGTTCTGCCTGCATCGCAGCTGCGATAATAGGGGGCTTTCACCTGGCGCGGCGTAGAACCTACCTGGATACCAATAGTCGACAAGTCGCGGATGGAATCGAAGATGGAAGCAGCCCTACGACACCGGATTCGCCGCCCCAGGTTCCAGGTCAGAGTCCGATGGTCTTCATTCTGCTTCTGCTGGCCATGGCCCCGCTCGCATATTGGGAACCGCTACGCCGGCACTGGTTCATGTATGGAAGCCTCTATGCGGTAACGCTGCCACCGTACCTTCTCTTGATGGCAACCGGTCTGACTCGCATCGGTGATTGGATTGAGAGCTGGCTGGGGTGGAGATGGAGGGCATGGACTGACGTCAACGGAGAAGACTCACCGACATTATTGAGCCGGATTCCGATCGGGCGCGTTGCCGCAGCCATTCTCGTGCTGATACTGGTAGCGGGTAATCTGTTCACTTGGCGAAGTTACCATTCTGATCCTGAGTTCAGCAGTTCGAGAGGATTGAGGGAAGTGTCCACAGTGTTGGAGGGGTGGAGCGCGGGGCTGTATCTGGACGAGGTTCATATTCTCCAGAGCTTCCCCGATCCCACTCTCTTTCTCTACTATTACAGGGGGGAAGTCGAGGATTCGGTCCTGCCCCGTCATGATCACGACCTGAAAGGCGCAACGGAAGCCGTGAACGCGTTGCGGGATAGCAACGTAATGAGAGTCATTCTTCCAGTCAGTTTGAACGATGATCAAGAAGGTCCAAACTTAGCGAGGCAGGCGCTTGCCAGTTCCTACCTGCTGACGGGCCAGGAAACCTTTGGGGCCTGGCAAGTGGAACTTTACTCGCGGCCCAATCCGGAGGCGTGGCTGATCGTGGAAGTAGAGTTTGCCAATGGATTGGTCCTCGAGCGGGCCGAGGTCAGTCCGCAATGGCCTCCGGCCGGCGGGCAACTGGTCGTACACATGGAATGGCGGGGGGATCCCTCGGCCCTGACCGGAGGGGAGAAGATCTTTATGCACCTGGTCGACGAATCGGGTAATCTGGTAGCCCAATGGGATCCGGAATTCCGCATGGAAAGTGCCAATCATTCCATAGCCGCGGCGATGCCGATTCCTTCAGAGGTTCCGGACGGCTCGCTGCGCCTTTTGGCAGGGCTGTACGACGTCAGTGTAGAAGGCGCCCCGCGGATTCTGACGGATTCGGGTGAGGATGTTGTGCAGATTGCTTTCTTCAGATTTACGGACTGTGACGTGTGTGGACGTTGACAGGGAAGCCAGACTAGAAGAAGGTGCAGAGAACCTGGTTTCTCTTGCGGCCGGAGTTGTTGTTTCACTTCCGGAAGCGAAAGTGCGCGTCGACTTAGCCGGACAACTGGACATCTTTCAATGCCCTCCCAGCCAAGCCCTGGGACTGTTCCCGGAACTACGGCAACCTCGGCGCCAATGGATGTAGGAGAAGAGTCTGCGTGTTCTCTGGGATTCTCCGTAGGTTGGACAAGGAGACTGGGCTGGTCGGGATCCTGCTCACTGTTTTTTTCGTTACCGGCCTTGCCTACAGCCTCGTCGTTCCAGCGTTTGAGACACCTGATGAAATCTATCACTACGCCTTTGCCCGACATCTGGCGGCGGGGAACGGCCTTCCCGTACAGGGACCAGAAAAGACCGGGCCGTGGGAGCAGGAAGGGAGTCAGCCTCCCCTGTATTACGGATTGGTGGCACTGGCGACGGCAGGCATCGATCAGGGCGGCCTCGAACGTTTTGCGGTTCAGAATCCCAGAGCTAATCTCGGCGATCCGCGGCAGCCGGGCAACAAGAATTTCATGCTCTTCAGTGCGCAGAGCAGGCCTCTGGTTGGTGTGAATCTTGCGCTGCACGTTGGCCGCTGGATTTCCCTAGCTCTTGGCACTCTGACTGTTTTCTTTACTTACTTACTCGCGCGTTTCGCCTTTCCCACTGACAGGTGGTCGCGCCTGTTGGCGACCGCACTCGTGGCGACGATTCCACAGTTTGCGTTTATCAGCGCAAGCTTTACTAACGACAATATGATCACCGTCGTAAGCGCGGCCTCGCTGGTTTGTTTGGCGGCGCTGGTTGGCCGCAGGGCAGAAAGGCGTGTCCGCAGGTGGCAATGGGTAGGGCTGGGGTTGCTCCTGGGCCTCGGTGCATTGAGTAAACTGCAGGGTCTTGGGCTGCTTGTACTGGCTGTGTATGCCATCACAGTGTCTGCCAAGAACCAGAAGGACTGGGAAACTCCACTTCGAGGGGGGCTCTTGGTCGGAAGTGTAGTCCTAGTCGTCGCCGGTTGGTGGTATGTTCGCAACATCCTACTCTACGGAGACCCGTTCGGCACAGCGAATCTGCTCAGCGTAACCGGCCAGCGTTTGGAGCCTCAAACGCTGCCGGGATTGTTCGGAGAACTGCGCGGCCTGCAGATGTCCTTTTGGGGGGTTTTCGGGTGGTTCAGTATTCTCCTTCCTCCGTGGCTCTACACGATTTTCGAGCTGTTGTCCGCCCTGGCCCTGTCGGGCGCCTTGATTGCCTGGCTGCGGTCCAAGAAGGCCTCCCGCGCGCTTGACGCGCGGGAAGTGCAGGTTGTGGACAGTGTAAATATCTCCTGGGTCTGGGCACTGATTTCTGTCGCGCTTCTGGCGTACTGGATCTCCATCGCACAGGGTTCTCAGGGCAGACTCTTGTTCCCGGCCATCAGCGCACTGGCTGTGGTCGCGGTGGGCGGTCTTCGATTCTGGGCTGGCCTCCTTCCGCGCGGCGTGCGCGCTGTGCTAGGGACAGTTGTACCAATTGGCCTGTGGTCCTGTTCCCTATATGCCCTGGCTGTTCTGCTGCCTTCATCGTACGGCTTGGATTCAACTGTCGCCGTTGTAGAGGAGGCGCCGGCCGACGCCATGCCAATTGGGAAGGTGTATGGCGACGGCGTGGAGCTGGTTGCTGCCCGTCTGCCGAGTCCGGACTCCTTTGCCGGAGAAGCTGTGCCGGTGACGCTATATTTCCGTGCTTCCCAGGTACAGGACAGCGATCACGAGCTGTTCATCCATCTGCTGGATGCCGAGGACAGACAGATAGGAAACGTGACAACGCATCCTGGCTGGGGAGCTCGACCGCTAACGTTGTGGCAACCGGGCGTCATCTACGAGGACAGTTACCAGATTCCGCTTGAGCGCTCTTCACCCAAAGTCGCCAGGGTGTACGTTGGCTTCGTCGATCGGACCTCGACGTCCTTGGAGAGCGAGGGCCTGCTGCCAGTGGCAGGGGGAGGGCCCAGAATAGAGAGCCGGGTTATCTGGACACATTACCATCAGCTGGAGTCGATGGCTGTCGGATACGATAGTGGAATGTCTCTCGTCGGGGTGGCGTTGGGCCAGGGAGAGGTCCAGCTGTCGACGGAGGGGTTGATAGAAATCGAAAGGGATCGTCCCGTTTGGGTTGCTCTGCAGTGGCGAGAACTCGTCGAATCGGAAACTGTCTATGCGACTTCGCTTCGGCTTTATGCCACGGAGACGGATGGAAGCTGGGTCTTCCAGGAGGACTCTGACCTGTGGAAACCTGAGGGCGCCCCCTATGTGAAGCGGGCACCCGAGGCAACTATCGATTCGCTCGTTCGACTGACTTTCCCGTGGGTAATCCCTGCCGGCGAATACGAATTGCGTCTGCTATTGTATGACGCCGACAGTTTAGAGACTGTTGTTCTAGACGGTACTTGGGAGCCCGAACTGACCTTAGCACGAATAAGGCTGGACTGAGTGTAAGAAAGGAATGTACGACAAGGTGGTTTACTCGAAGACTGGGACGCCGGAGGTCTGCTATTTGGCAATCGCGGCCAGCCGCCTGCCCGCTTCGTGGAGAGTTTCGATTCGTTTGGCAAAGGCAAATCGCACGATGCCCTCGCCGTACTTTTCTCTGTCCTTTGTGTAAAAGTTGATACCGGCTACTGAAGCCACGCCGACCTCCGTCGTAAGCCAGCGGGCGAAACGGTGCGAGTCCCACTCAGCCTGCGGCGCGTCGATGGCAGAATAGTCGGCCATGGTGTAGTAGGAGCCCTCAGGCCGGACTGCGCGAAAGCCAGCAGACTGCAGCATCTCCAACATCACCTCGCGGCGTTCGCCGTATTCCTCTCTCATCTGCAACCAGTAGTCGGCCGGCTGATTCAGGGCCGCGGCCGCCGCAGCCTGTAAGGGCGTCGGTGCGCAGATGGTGGAGTAGTCGTGCACGGCGCGGATGGCTGAAGCCAGGGGCTCGCGTGCGATGACGAAGCCCAATCGCCAGCCGGTGACAGCAAAGCTCTTGCCCAGCCCGCCCACAGTTACGGTACGTTCAACCAAGCCATCCAAGCAGCCTGGGGAGATGTGCTCACGTCCGTCGTATAGGATGCGGTCGTATATTTCGTCGGTTATCAGAATGACGTTGTGTCTGTTGGTGAATTCGGCAAGCGTTTGCATTTCGTCGCTATCGAAAACCCGACCAGTTGGATTGTGGGGTGTATTCAGTAGCAGGGCGCGTGTGCGATTGGTGACAGCCGCCTCCAAACGGTCGGCGTCGATTCGATAGTCGGGCGCCTCCAGGACGACGGGAACGGCGTTGGCGCCGGCCAGCAGCGCCGAAGGGCGGAAGTTCTCGTGCCCCGGCTCCAGAATGATCAGTTCGTCACCGGGATCGAGCAGGGCAAGGAGGGATGAGGTAATGCCTTCAGTCACGCCGCAGACGACACAGATGTGAACATCGGGATCGACGGTCCAGCCCAGCTGCGAGGTGTACTGTTCAGCCAAGGCCTGGCGCAAGGGCGGATAGCCCCAGGTGACGGTGTACTGATTGGCCTCCCCGCGAATTGCCTCAACAGCGGCATTGACAATTGCCTCAGGCGGGTCGAAGTCCGGAAAACCCTGGCTCAGGTTTACGGCATCGTGCTGCATTGCCAATCGGGTCATCTCCCGGATCATTGACTGGTTGAAGTTTGTTGTGCGCGTAGCTGGGTACAAGGTGTGCCTCGCATTTTTGTGTTCTTCAAGGTACTACAGAGACGCCGAAATTCTACTCGAATCCGGCTCAACTGGCAACGGTGAGAGGGTAAGGGGGAGCATCCCAGATTTGGGGTGGGAACAGACTGGCGGGGAATCAGCGCCAGCGGTGGCTGGCGTTGTTTGCCGTCTTTGGGCGAGACGCAGTGCAGGCGCCAGGCCTGGCCG
>JAPPKT010000003.1:0-2036 GCA_028819675.1 Caldilineaceae bacterium
TCGGGGAGGATGGCGCTGGCGTAGCCTAGTTGCATCATTGGGGTGGTTGCTCCTTGAGAATTTCAAAACGGTAAGTCCATTGCCACACACTTAAATCTTGATATACGCCTTTGGTAGAAAAGTTTCCGTTCGATCCTCAAATTCCCTCTAACTTGCATGCTCTACATTTCCAAGTCTTTGCTCTGGATGCATCTCTAGAGTTGAAACTAGCGTGAGAAGGAATCGGTCCTTCCCACGATTTCGCGCAGGAAATCGGCAGCAAGACCACGTGAAAGTTCGTGGTGGAAAGGCTGATTGCGAAATTGCCAGAGACATTGATGGCAAGCAGTTTCTTCGCCACATTCGCAATGGCTGACCTGTTCATAGGCGGCATAAAACACTTCTGGGAGCGCTTCGTTCACACGTCGTACATGACCGGCTCCGCCGGGCACATCGTCATAGAGAACTAAAGCTGGCGGCTGTCCAGAGGAATAGCTGTAGTGGTAAATGGTCCCATTGACGTCGTCGCGGCGGATTCCCATCGACTGACTCGCTCCCTCGATAAGGGCGTACAATAGTGATCGCCATGTATCCTTCTCATTCTGATATGATCTGCGATAACTCTGCAAGGGATGTATTCCGGTTAACTGAATCTCAAGAACGTCTGTGATAAATCTGTGCCCTAGACGGCGGCTAATCAAGTTTTCACCGGGGCAGTCCCTACCGTTACGGGGATCCTTATGCCCAATTGCTCTCCTCTTTCTCTTGGTTCGTCTAGTTGGTGCAGGAATAGCTTGCGCGAATCCACACAATGGGCAGATGTGGAAACCCCAACCATTGGGCCCATGATTTACTAACACGAGTTCGCCATATCGGGAATATCGTGTGCTGACAGCAGATTCAGGTGTTGACAACTGCGAATGGGGTACTGGTGATTCCTGATGATCCTGTTCAGATACTTCTATATCTTGGGGTCGATCATAGTCGCTGAAGTACACTCGCGATGTAAACTGTCGAGGCGGGCGCGCTTCGCCTGAGTCGTCCAGACGTCTGTCCGCCAGAAAACCGAATTCCGGTCGAATCATCACTCCGCTCTGAAATGGAACATTTGGTGCCAAAACATGTCCGCATTGACACTGCTGGATATGCTGATCACCCAATTGCCAGTTGAATCGTTGGCACTGCGAACAGATGGCGAATGATTCTGGTTCCCATCCTTTGTCCGGCAATCTGTAGATTCCGCCTCCTGTCCAAATCTTTTTGGCAGCTACAAGCTTAGACCCTGGCGCGAACTCCGAAATCGCGACCCTGAGGTCACGTTGTAAATCGACGCGCCCCGCCACACTACTGTCTTCCACATAATCGGTGATGAAATCGACAACATCAACAGGAAATCCGTACTTGGGCAAGACGTTATGCTGACCGAAAAAGTTGAGAAGGTCTCGACCAATAATCGTTTTTCGAATTCTCTGTAAAGAGTTAGCTCGTCCGTATTTTTCGTCGTCTATTGCCGAGGCTATCTGCTCGCCATAATAGTCCAGTTGCTCCTGAACCTTTCGCGTGGCCAAGTCAAAGACTTCAGAGAAACCTGCCAGCCAGCCCCAGTCAGCTATGCCCAATTCAGCATGTAGCTCTGGTGGCACAAGACGCGTCAGGGCTTGGCGCACTTCGTCTGGTCGTTCTCCCAAGTATTGGTGAAACAGTTCACTGCCTGCAATCAGTTCGCCTTCCGTCGCGAAAAATGGCCCAACTCGCAGTTCGTGGCGGTCGTGAAAACGGTCATGTTCGGCTCCACACCAGCGCAGAAATGCAGCAATTAGCACCGAATGCATGTGCCGTTGAACGATTTTGGGATTTCTTACAGCAACAACGGGAGTAGGAACTCGCCCTGTTACTATCCTTTTGGGTTCCTGGTAATGAGCCAAATCATGAGAACGGCGTTGTGCAAATGTAAGGGCAAAGGCGGCCGCGTCAGCGCCGCCGGCCGCGCCGGCCCCCCCCCGCCCCGGAATAGCCCGGTGCCGGGGGGGGGTTGAGCAAACAAACCCCTGCACGTT
>JAPPKT010000003.1:2046-11914 GCA_028819675.1 Caldilineaceae bacterium
TTTTTGGTTTCGTGTAATTCCCAAAAATCTTCTCACCGGGTTTTTAAAATTTACTGCCAAAGGGGGCCGGCGCGGCCTCGGCGGCGGGGGGGGCCAGCCCGCTGCACGTAATTCGCCGTAGCCGGTGGGACGTTACGCATCAGAACCGCTTGCAGTTCACCTACATCCACTCCCAACTCGAATGTAGTTGAGCAGGAAAGAACGTTCACATCGCCTCGGACAAAATCATTCTGAATCTTGCGCGCCTCTTCAGCTGTCCACTGAGCAGTATGTTCTTCCACTTTTATTGCCGTCGAATGAAATGTCTGATACAAGTCACGATAATGATTCTCCTTTCGGCTCAATTCATCAAGTGTAATTGCCTGTAAGTGACCTTCACAGCCATATGTAGTGCAGATACCGCGCAACGAATGATAGGCTAGATTACGGCACTGGCTGCACTGCCAGATTTGGTCACCTGGCTGCATCGGCACCCACTCCCAAAAGGCATAATCCAGTTGGTATCCGATTCCCAGCCTGCGGGGCAAAGAGGAACTCTGCAAATAACCATGTTGACGCCAAATACTATCGAGAGAACTCAAATGGTATTCCCAGATGGCCTGCAGAGTGACTTTGGCTATATTTTCCTGATCCGGGTCCGCCTGATCAAGAGAGACGTTTGCCAACACCTTCTCCAGAATGTCGAGGCGCCCGTTGGAGGCCCGCGCCGGCGCCCAACGAAGTAGGTGACGTGGCAGTTTTTCGTTCGAGTGCGACTGCCCTGTGACATAGCGGGCCTGGTTTCGGGGTGCAAATGCTTCATCCATGGGATCAACGTTTTCAGGAAAGCGGAAGGCCATATGACGTCGCAAAGTGTCAAACAGCAGTCGCAGAAGGACTTCAGCTTCTTTCTCACTTAAGTTCCAGGGGGGGTTCAACAGAGGTGCAGGCGCTTGCCAACCCTGAGGCCAGCCCAAACGCAAGTGCAGTAGACCCGCCCCTTCCAGGCTCTGACTTCTGTCGAAAGGACTCAGTTCTTGCATGAGCCAAGTGCGCATCGTCCGTATTTTCTCGTCTCGGCCTGCTCGAATTCCAAAGATACCGGCCTCCTCAGCCTGTTCGCGCAAGCGTTCTGCAAGATCATCTAATCGTAATTCCCCGCGGCGAGCAGCTTCATCCTGATGCAACGACTTGTAGATCAAGCGACGTCGCAGGATGTTGTTGTAGGTGCGCTCCAAATAAGGGGCGAAGAAAGCCGCATCTTGGCGACTGTCCGCGAAGATGAGGAGTTTTCGACCTTGTCCTGGTTTTTCTTCCATCCTTTCGTCAAGGTCGGGTGGCAGTTCAGAGTAGAGAGCGGTGGAAAGCACGCTCACTGGCGCGTCCTGGCCAGTCAAGAAACGGTAGACTGCGCCACCACGCGATCGAGTGGCGCATTGCGGGCAGTACATACGCTCTTGTTCTGTGCCGTCAAATGGTGCTCGACGTACTTGTAGAGGCTTCTGGCACGAGCAACTCAGCGACTCGCTCCGGGAAACAACCTGCCCGCACCTCCGGCAAAGGGTATACGCCGACCAGTCGTCGCCATCGGCAAAATCCCCGACCTCTTCGTCCTCATTGGTTTCCGGCAAGTCATCACTGAGAATGAAGTAACGCAATGGCCGAGTTTCGGACCCGTAATTCCCATGGGGAATGCACAGATAGGTTGCCAGCTGGCCGTGGCGGGCCTCAATTATTTCTTCTGCCACAATGTAAGCTACCCCACATCGAGCGCACGTTGCAATCTCGAAAACCACCCCTTCACATGCAGGACATTTCTCGTGGCGACTGAGGAACAATTGAAATTTGCCGTCGGTATGGCCGTCGCCATAAAAGCAGGCAAAAGCTCCTTCGAGTGCGCGGGCGAATAGATGATAACGGGCAGGAACAATTGGCAGGCTGTCGTCTTCGGAACGTGCCTGTACTGCCAGATTAATTAGTTGGATTGTGGACTCTGTGGCTGCCCCTGCCTCCAACTCAGGAAATAGATTTTGGGCGCATTCGGTGAGGAAAAAGGGCTCCAGTTGCAGATCGCGTTGCAGTTGGCGCAATCGTTTTTCGCCGCGCAGTATCTCATGCAACGCCTGGTATGGACCTGCTGCACCTTTTACGGCCATCACTACACTTTCAGGAAGGCCATATCGCTGACAGGACTTAGAAATTGCGCCAGTTGTATGGAATGAATCCGAATGATTCTCAAAAAGCTGACTCAGATCTTGGAAAAACGCAGGATCGCCCGTACCCCAAGGGTCGCCCAATTCGTTTGCAGACTTTCGCTCTGCATCAAAGACATCCTCAGGGCTGAACAGTTCGCCAAAGAGTTGTTCAGCGAAATTGGCCGCATTGGGAAAGTCTTCGCGCCCCTTCCCTAAAGTCGCTGAAGTGGCAATACAAGTGAGTCGTCCCGATTCACTCTGCACAACTCGGTCCTTTAACCGCCGCAGTAGCATTGCCACTTCGATGCCACTAGCACCATCGTACACATGTGCCTCGTCTACAACAATGAATCGCCAATGCTTGCCTGTGGAATCATCGAACAGAGATGTATCTTGGGGCCGAAGCAGCAGGTATTCCAGCATAGCGTAATTTGTTAGGAGAATGTGGGGTGGTCGTTCCTGCATCTCTTCACGGGCAAGCATTTCATTCGCCTGAGGATCGGTTTGCCACTCTTCCCGGAATTGTTGTTCGGCCACCGAGCGAGTATAACGAGTTTCGCCTATGTACCGCCCGAACGTAATGGTCGGATAGTTCTTGAGCAGTGTCCGAAGGCGCTTAAGTTGATCATTTGCCAAAGCGTTCATTGGATAGAGCAACAAAGCTCGCACGCCGGGCTGACTCAGCGTACCCTTTTCTTCTTCGCGGAATAGATGTTCCAGAATTGGAATTAAGAAGCTTTCCGTCTTCCCCGACCCTGTCCCAGTTGCCACGATCAGGTTACGGCCTCGCTCAACGACATTTCTTATCGCCTTCTCCTGGTGAGTGTAGAGCGGTCGATCGAAGGGTATCGTGTCTCTCTCACAGAGGTCGCCGAAACTCTTATGCAGAAACCTCGCCTGCACCAGATCACTGATGGAATTTTCTGATTTGAATGGTGGTGAAGCTTCTAGAAGAGGACCCTTCACTAATCGCTCCGGCTCATCCAGTTTCTGCCAAAACGCGAGGCGCAGTTCTTCGTTGCGAAACGGGTAGATGGTCTTCAAGTACCGTTTGTATGTTGCTTCGATTTTTCGAGTAGTTTTGATTGGGTGCAGACTCATAACCTCTCCCCCAGAAGTTCATCGTCAAGATAAGGTCTAATCCAAGCCAATTCTTGGTCCTTTTTCAGCCGCCTAAGGGCCTGTTTCCTACCAATATGAGTGGATTCGTGATGCCTCTCGAAACCGGACTTGTCGAGATAAAGTCGATTGCAGTGCTGGCACTGAAATGGACTGAAGTCTTTAAAGAACAGTAGACGGGTAGACAGATCCAGACGTACAGATGCGACACAGGTCAATAGTTGAAGGGTCCCATCTACATAGCTATCACCCGAAAGCAGGGCACAGTGCCGCACACGGCCCGTTTCTCGATCACGCAGATCATCGATTATGACTGGTCCTAGACTGGTATCCAGAGTCATTTTCTGCCAGATCCAGCTAACCTCAAGCTCGTTTAGAAGGGTCAGTTCGCGCAATAGCTCCCCGGAATCCCGGTTTCCCTGAATTGCTAACCATTCCGCGGCGGCTTGAGAATTTCTCTCCAACATAGTGACCGCTTCGCTAATGAGCAGTGAGGCATCACTAACATCTTCCAGAAGCGCTGTCATGACTTCATCTAGAATAGTCCTCTCCAAGCGCAGGCTGCACAGCAACTCCAAACACTTTTTTCTCGGGACGGCCCGCAGCCTGCTCCGCAACACCCAGAGATGTAGTTTCTCTAACGGTTTGTCAACCCTCAGGTGTCTGAAATATCTCTCTAAATCATGATCAGAATGTTCTTCTTGTGCTAACCGATCAATTACCGCAGGACTAAACATCCAAAGTTGTGTAGACTTGTAAGCCGTGCGATTCAGCTTTTGGGTAGTCTCAGCCCAGCAAATAAGCCACTTCAAAGTTAGGTTGTCTCGAAAATTCGTCAGGGCTTGATTGGTTATAAAGAGTTCGTGAGTTCGGTCTCCGTTGTGCTGATGAGAGAACAAAGCCAAGAGTTGCTCGGCATCAGCTTTGCCTTGGTCGCGCAACTGAACCAGTTCAGCATAGTGTCTCGACATATTAGGCGGATCGACCTGAAAGGTATTGGGCTGGTCTGTGGTGGGCCGCTGTGGCCGCTGGCTCACCCAGGGATTTACTGTTACGATTTCTGCCATATATGATTCCGATGAGACGTCTTGCTTGGGAAATCGCAACTCGATTCGAGTCGAATCCTCTTTTTCTGAAGCCGACAGTGTGATTGGGGTCTCTACCCAGGGTCGATCCTGTGGCCAGAGAAGCAATTGTTTATTTCCAGGATGGGGATGCTCCCAGCTTACTCTTAGATGAATCTGGTAAGTTTCTTCCTCCCAATTGTATTGGACTCTTCCCACATCAGGGGTAAGATAGAGTAGGTCAACAACAACAGGTTGGACCTGTCCTACTATATGTACCACCAATTGCCAAAGTAGAGTCTCCTGCTTTTCCCTCCAGAGTCCCAGCACTTCGCTAAATGCAACCGTCACCAGACGCTGTATTACATGTCGGTTCGGCGGGACGGCTCTTACAATTTGTCCATCGATATCAATCAAACGCCACCCGACATGAAACCTCTTATCTTCAGCAGTTAGGGGGAAAACTACTCGCAGTTCAGCATTCGACGTAAGTCCATCGGGAAATACGGAAAACGGCCGGTTCTGCCATATCGATTCACTAGCATTTGGCATTCCAGTGTAAAGTGACCATCGCAAACGCCTAATGGGAATCGATAGCAAGATGCTGGCGCCTGAATGGTGCGAAACCTGTAGCGACACTTCTTCAATGTTTGCCTCGACTTCGACCGAGTATTCCCGCTGACTCTCGCTCAACCAGTGCCTTCGCAATTCCAATCCCGCTTGCAACGGACTAGGTCGGAGCGACGTATCCGCGTCGGTGACGATGCGCAGGCTAGCTGGTGCATCCGGCTGGGATAGGTGAACCGTATCATGCCCTTCAATTAAGATTTTGGGAATCATTCGCAATCCCAGCGTGTGGTTGTGCCCCAAGGGACCACGCACGATGATCTCGAATCTTCCGATAGGGTCGGTTCCGAGAAGCTCGTCGGTCGACAAATCCAAACAGATTAGGTTTTCCTCTTTTTGATTTCGAATAGGCAGGTCGGATATTCGAAAGCTTCGAAAACCATTTGGTCGGCCATTCCCTTCTCCGCGTAACGATATTTGCCATCGCTGGGGCTGGGTTGAGTCAATCACCAAAGTGGGAGGGCGACCGCAGTATAATGGAAAGTCGCTGTGCGGGACTCCCGCTAAGGGTTGTTCGCCGGCCTTAAAGAAAGGTCTTCTGCGTTTCCTTTCCCCGACTAGCTCAATCTGATGGACTTTGTCGCCTCTCTCATCTACTATTTCCAGTTTCCCAGGGGCCAGTTTCCATGATTCTAGGCGATAACTCTGCCATTGGCCCGTCATCTGGGGCAGTTGACTCAAATGTTGACTTCCCCCACTTATCTGCAAAGAATGGGTGCAAGGATACAAAAGCCAGCGGTCTCCCTGCTTGTGCCATTCTTGTTCGCTTAGTGCATCAGCTTCGTAGTCGTCAAACGGCTCCATTATTAGTAAGGGAATCGTCGCAATTCCTGGCAAAACCCATTTCTGCAGGGGTTGTTCAACCGAAAACAGTTGCACAACGTACTCTTCCGCTGGTAGAACAGGAAACAGATCAGTCGTTGCCTCGTATCGATAGCCGTTTTCGATTCTCTGGCGTACTGTTTTAATAAGATGATTCTGTTCGGCCACGGCTACGTGCCATTCCATTGCATTTGGCGCGTCGCGGCTAGGCATTTGTTGTGGTGGCAAGTCAAGCCTTACACCTGAAGTGTACGGCGCGACTTTGAGCACTGGCCTTTGCAGCCGAACCGGAGCACGTATCCGCTGTGAGCGCACTTGCACTGGTCGCTGCTCTTGCCAGGTCTGATAAGCATTCAGGACTCGCTCTGGTAAGCCTACGGTGTCAATGTCAGAATCCGCAGGGAAACGAAATAAATCTAAACAGCGTCCAACGAAATCCTCCGCTACAATGCCACCATGCCTCAAGAATCGAGAAACAGGCTTGGACAAGAATTCCAGTTCCTTAACTTGATTCCGCCATTCTGCCAACAGTGAATGGGGGTCTATGGCAATTCGATGAGGTTGGATTTCGTGGCGATACAGGAAGTCCAGGAACTCCTCTAGGTGATGGTTTGGGATTCCGCCATGCAAAAGAATGGGGGTAACGTAGCGAAGTCCGCGACTATGATCAAATGTAGGCAAGTTATATTCTGACAGGATCTGTAGGAAGCGTTGACCGCATTTGGTGGTATGACTGTCTCTGATCTTCAGCCTCTGTTTAGGGCCATGCCAAAATAGCCCCTCGTCGCCATAGTTATGAATACCCTCTAACACCAAGTAGAGAGCGAAAGTAAGTGGCCAAAGTGAGAAGACTTGGCTCAACTTGAAGTCTATCGTTGCTCTTTTCTGTACACGAAAGAATGTCGTTCTGAAAAGTAAACTACCTATCTCTTCCAGATCGTCTCGAGTGTATGCCAATTCCCCGAGTAGTAAGTCCCCTTCCCCTACTTCGTGACGTAGCTGCTCTTCCCAAAAGCTAAGCCTTCTTCGATCCGTATTCATATCAGAGTACATAGTCGTGTGCTTCCTTTTCGTCAGTGCAAGTGACCAGACAAAGGTGGGCTACCAGCTTCCTCCCTCCGAAATCGGTTACCCAGTTACGAAGACCCACCGCCTCTGCTGGTGACTCTCGAGGATGGCCTCGCAGAGAAGGATCTCTTTGTGGCCGTCGGCGAAGGTGGGGAAGGGTTGGGGGGCGTTGAGGTCGCCGGCGGCGATGTAGTCGTAGAAGGACTTGAAGGAGTGCTTGAAGGAGTCGTCGTAGCCTTCGTTGTGGCCGCCGGGATAACCGATGTGGGCGAGGGCGGCTTCGGAGACGAGGCCGGGGTCGCGGAGCAGGAGTTGGTTGGGCTGGTTGCGGTGGCCGATCCAGAGCTCGTTGGGCTGCTCGCTGTTCCAGGCGACTGAGGCTTCGGAGCCGGCGATCTCGTAGCGTAGGCAGTTTTTGCGGCCGGCGGTTATCTGCGAAACCCAAAGTGAGCCATGGGCGCCGTTGGAGAAGCGGAGGAGGGCGGCGCCGCTGTCTTCGGTCTCGATGTCGATAGACTCGGTGGCGTCGGGGGCCTGCACCTTGGCGGAGAAGGTCTCGACTTCGCCGAGAGGCCGCTGGCGGGTGGTGTGGACGGTCTTGAGGTCGGCCTGGACGGCGGTGACGGAGAGGCCGGTTATGAACTGGACGAGGTCGAGCCAGTGGGTGCCGATGTCGGCGACGGCGCGCAGTTTGCCGCCCTCGCCGCTGAGGACGCGCCAGTTGTAGTCGGTGGGATAGAGGAGCCAGTCCTGCACGTAGCTGCCGGTGATGGAGTGGATGCGGCCGAGGGCGCCGCTCTGGATCATGTCGCGGACTTCCCAGTTGAGCGGGTAGAAGCGCATGTTGTAGTTGACGCCGGCGGCGAGTCCGCTCTCGCTGGCCAACTGCACGAGCGCGCCGGATTCGGCTGAGGTCATGGCGAGCGGCTTTTCGCAGTGCACGTGTTTGCCGGCCTGGAGGGCCTGGCTTGCTTGCTCGAAGTGATGGCGATTGGGGGAGGTGATGTGTACGGCTTCGATCTCGCCGTCGGCCAGGAGGTCGGCAAAGTCGCTGTATGCTTTGGGGATGCCGAGGTCGGCGGCGGCGCGCTGGGATTTCTCGGCGGATGAGCCGAGGATGCCGGCCACGTTGATGCCCAGGCGGCGGAGCCCTTCGGTATGGGCGGGGCCCATGAAACCGGTTCCGACTATGGCAACGTTAGAGACGCTCATTGTTTCACCTCATAGAATTGGTTGTACAGCCAGATACATTAGCCGACCGACAGAAGCTGCGTTCAAGCCCTTCGAGTCAGACCTGCGTAGCCCCATGCCAAGGCCAGGACGATCGTGCCGTAGACGACCTGCTGGATGGCCTGGCCGACGTTTAGAAAGGTGAGCATCGAGTTGAGAACACTGAGAATGAGCGCGCCGAGGATGGTGCCGGTATAACCGCCGACGCCGCCGAAGATGGAGGTGCCGCCGATTACGGCTGCGGCCACGGACGGCAGGAGAAAGGCGTTGGCAAGCTGGAGGTCGACGGCGCCGGTGCGGCCGCCGAGAAGGATTCCGCTGATGGAGCCAAGGACACCGGCGACGATGTAGGCGGTGATGCGCGCCTGCCAGACGCGTACGCCGGCGAGGCGCACGGCTACCTCGTTATCGCCGATTGCATAGAGGAGGCGTCCCCAGCCTGTGCGTCTGAGGAGCCAGATCAGTCCCCCGGCGATGAGGGCCCAGACGACGACACTGTAGGGGATGCGATTGCCCAGGAAAGAGCCGCCACCGATCAGTTTGAGGAAGGGACCCATCTGCGTTGAGCCCTGCAGGATGGTCTGTGCCCAAGCGGTGAAGAGGCCGAGCAGGATGCCGGACATGGCCAGGGTCATGATGAGGGGATTGACGCGAAAGACAGCGACGCCGACACCGTTTGCGCTGCCGACCACGAGGCCGACCAGGACGCCCAAAAGGATGGCGACAGCGGCGCCCTCGGAAGACTGATTGGCGGCTACGTAGGCGGAGCCGGTTGCAATCATGGTCACGGACAGATCGATGCCGCCGGTGAGCATGAGGATGGTCTGGGCGCCGGCAAGGATGCCGAGCGGGGCGGCCTGCAGCAGAGTGTTACGCGCTCCGCTGACGGAGAGGTAGTTCGGTTCGATGAAGCCCGTCACGAGGACGAGGATGGCAAGGATACCTGTCAGCGCAAGTGTCGGGTGGTCGGAGGCGAGTGCGGCGACGCGGGCGACGGGGCCACCAGGCGCGGCGGTAGCGGAGTTGGTCTTTGAGGGCGTGTTGGACTGGCTCATGCGGACCGTTCCCGCAGCAGGGTGACAAGGCCGCCGACCATCATCACGCCGGCGATCAGGAGGCCCTGGATGATCTGGGCGTTGTTGGGGTCGATGCCCATTGCGCTGAGGATGGGGTTGAGCATGATCAGGATCACGCCGGCGGCGACGGCGCCGAGAACCAAGCCGGTGCCGCCGACGAGGGCGACGCCGCCGAGAACGACGGCGGCCACGCTGTTGAGGGTGGCGTTGGCGCCGACGCTGAAGCGGGGGTCACCGGTGCCGGTGAGGGCGACGGTGGCGAGGCCGGCGAGGGCGGCCATTGCGCCGCCAATTGCATAAGAGGAAACTTTGGCGCGGCGGACGTCAAGGCCGGCGAGCCGGGCGGCGACGCTGTCGCTGCCGATTGCGTAGATGGATAGCCCTATGCGGGTATGCCTGGAAAGGAGGAATACGAGAATTGCTGGCACCATCATAATGAGGATGGGCATAACGTAGGTGCCGCCTATCCCGGACTGAGCGCCGGTGAAGAGCCAGCGGAATTCGGGGGCGGTGCCGCCGCCGGGGGAAGGCAGGATCCAGAGAGCGAAACCGGACCAGATGTAGCCGGTGGCCAGCGTGACGACTATGTCGGGCACGCCGGAGACGCTGATTATGTAGCCCACGAGGGCGTTGAGGATGCCGAGGCCGGCGATGAGGACGATGGCGATGAAGAGCACCATTGCAAAGG
>JAPPKT010000509.1 GCA_028819675.1 Caldilineaceae bacterium
GGCGGCCCTCGGGGGATATGCCCTGCTGAACGCCCCTCGCGTCAGTCTTCCCAGGCCGATATCGCAGCCTCTGAAGCCAGAGTCACCCGAGAATCCAGATGGACCTGTAGCTGTCGAATCCGAACGGTCGGGTCCCGAGGCACCAGCTGGTAACTAAGATGCCTAGGAAACGCCGATCGAATTCAGAACGCCCTACTCATGCCTGAACTCTATCTTCGCCTGTTGAATCGCATTTTGACTCCGGTGCTTCTGTTGCTGGCCCTCTACCTGCTGTTTCGCGGACACAACTTGCCCGGCGGCGGCTTCATCGCCGGGCTGATGGCTGCAGCCGCTTTTCAGCTTCAGATTCTGAGCCGGGGACATAGGAGAGTTCGGCGCGCTGTCGGTCCCTACCTGAACAGCGGAATCGGTCTGGGTCTGGCAGTCGCCATTTGCGCCGGATTTGTTGGTTTGCTGGAAGGGACTTTCTTCAAAGGAATCTGGTTCAGCCTGCATCTGCCGCTCTTGGGTGATCTCAAACTGGGCACGCCGGTTATATTCGATCTTGGCGTCTTTTTGGTCGTGGCGAGTGTCACTACCTCATACCTTCTCGGCCTCAGCCGCGTTTCAGACATTGCCGCACTTCGGCGGGATGAAACGGTCTCTCAAATTGGTTACAACGTTGCCGGCTCCAATCCGGCGGAAGCCGGTGTCGAACCAGGCCCAAGGGCAGAATCGTGATCTCTATACTTCTGGCACTTGCCGTTGGCAGCCTCTTCGCTTCCGGAACATACCTTATCTTGAGGCGTGGACAGATCAAACTCATACTCGGGTTGGCATTGCTGAGTCATGGCGTCAACCTACTGCTCTTTGGGTCCGGCAGACTAACCGAAGGCCGGCCCCCAATCTTTCTGGACAAGAATGCGTACGCTGAGACAATTGCATCGAGTCTGCCTGCTGACCCTCTGCCACAGGCTCTTATCTTGACGGCTATTGTAATCAGCTTCGGTATTACCGCTTTCGTCATCGTGCTCGTGAACAGACGCCATACGGTTACACAGACCGACTTTGTGCACGGCGAATATGTGCCTCTCTTGCGTGAAGGGGATCCCTTTGATTTCTCTGACTCTTCTGACAGTGTTCAGTACGATTGGCTTGCTTACGAAGTAGACGAATTATACGACAGCGAGGAGCTGCTGCCTGGCCTTCCCGCGATGCCTGCTTCTGAACGGGACGAATCGACCGCGATGGAAGAGGACAGTTACCAATGGCCGTGAGCGCAAACCTGCTGGCTTTCCCCGTAGCGGCGCCTCTTCTTACAGCTGCACTCATACTACTGTTTGCTCGCTGGGGCGGGAGGAGACGGATTAGGCAACAGGTTGCGCTGACTACTCTGGCGCTGTGCCTGAACCTGGCGGCGGCCGCAATCCTCTTTCAGGCTACAGCAGGACGGGGAGAAAGATTCGTCCTTCAGCTGGGCGACTGGTCGGCCCCCTTCGGTATCACCTTCTACGGCGATGGGCTCTCGGCAACCCTTTTGCTGTTGACGGCACTTGTCGCGCTGGCGGTCTACCCTTTCGCCGTCGCAACTATCGATTACCACCGCGACCGTATGGGTTTCCATCCTCTGTACCTGTTCCTACTCATGGGTGTGAACGGTGCATTCCTCTCAGGAGACCTCTTCAATCTCTACGTCTTCTTCGAAGTCCTCTTGATGGCCAGCTTTGTACTGCTGACGGTCGGTGCCCAGCCGGCTCAGACCAACAGCGGAATACGCTATGTTGTACTCAATCTGCTCGCATCGACCATCTTTCTGATCGCGGCGGGCGTCGCCTACGGGACGCTCGGCACTCTCAATATGGCCCAGATCGCGCAACGGCTGCCAATGGCTTCTCCCGCAGTGCGCACGGTTTTTGCCGGCCTCTTGCTGGTCAGTTTTGGCAGCAAAGCTGCCATTTTTCCCCTCTTTTTCTGGTTGCCGGCCAGTTACCATACACCGCCCCCGGCAGTCACCGCGCTCTTTGGGGGCCTGCTAACGAAAGTTGGAATCTACACACTCTTTCGCAGTTTTACTTTATTCTTCCCAGAACTCCTGGTGAGCTGGCAACCTATTCTCTTGACCATTTCTGGCGCAACCATGCTGGTCGGCGCGCTTGGTGCTTTGGCCCAGCCTGGAATCCGCCGGATATTGAGTTTCCATATCATCAGTCATGTTGGTTTTATGTTGATGGGTCTCGCCGTCGCGCAGAGCGGAAACAGGCTGGCGGTTGGGTTCGGTTTGGGCGCGGCAGTCATCTACCTCTGCCACCACATGATCATCAAGACAGCTCTCATAATGGCTGGAGGGGCGGTCGAACTACATATGGGCAGCGACCGGCTGGCCTCAATCGGAGGACTGGTCACCAGGCAGCCTCTTCTTGCCTTTCTCTTCTTCATGTCCGCCATCTCCCTGGCGGGTGTCCCACCTTTCAGCGGATTCGTCAGCAAGCTTAGCCTCCTCCAGATCACTCTCGACACACGCCACTGGTTCGTGTCAGGCATAAGCCTGTTTGCCAGCCTGCTCACCATGATCAACATGATGCGCCTCTGGCGTGAGTCATTTTGGGGAGACTACAATCGTCCCAGCCGCGTTCCTTCCAGAATTTTGCAGAGCAGAGGCCGGCAGCGGCTGATGTTGACACCGGTGGCCGTTCTGGTCCTCCTCAGTCTCGCACTAGGCATTTGGGGCGGGCCGGCCTTCCAGCTGTCCATGAAGGTTGCCCAGCAAGCTCTCGACCGTGAGGCCTACATTGAAGCCGTATCGCCTTCGAGCCAGATCTCGACATCGGGTGCAGAAGATTCTTTAGTCTCCTTGGAAGCAAACTTATCGGACCGTCCGAAAGCAATGTCCGGCATGGCGGCACACCCGCTGCTTGTATCGCGTTGAACAGAATGGTGACAGCGACAACACTTGCACGCGGATGCGAAATTGTACGTATCTTGAAAATTTTGAGTTGAAACTCTTTCGATGCAACGACTCCTGGTCTTGAATCTGTTTATCTCCCTAATGTGGCCAATCCTTAACAACGACTATACGTTGGGGGCGCTCTCTCTTGGCTTTGTTTTCGGCTTTGTGCTCATGTCTCTCGTGCAGCGCAGGTACGGGCTTTACACGATGCGGGCGGCCGGTTTCGGAGCCTTCGTACTGTGGGCCATCCTGCAAAGTAACGTGCAATTGGCCCTGAAGGTGCTGGCCAGTTCCGTCGGCTTTCACCCCACGATGCGTCCGGGCATAGTTGCCGTCCCACTGACGTTGACCAACCCGTTCGACATCACTGTACTGGCAACGATCATCACTTTGACACCGGGCACCCTAAGTGTCGACCTGGGCGAGGATGTGTCCGGCCGTCTTCATCCATACGGCGAACCGGAAGAGGATGCAATTGGCGTGGAAACAGAAGTAGAAGATCTTCGCCCGGAGTCTGGTGAAGGCCAGACTGAGGTGTCTGACCGCCAGACCGGGCCACGCGACAGAGGGGAAGCAGCTCTGCTGGTACACGCCATTGACATTTCCGACCCAAACACTTTTCGTGCCGGCATCAAAATGAATTTTGAGCGCCCCCTCCTGGAACTGCGCCGGCTGATTGCTGAGATGGACGCGGCCGATACTTAAGACTGGAGGACCGAATTGAGCAACGAAATCTTTGAACTGAGCCTGGCCGTCCTGATGACCCTGCTCTCTTTTTCGCTCCTTCTCTGCTTCTGGAGGCTCCTGCGGGGGCCAAACCTGCCCAATCGAACCGTAGCCTTTGACCTTATTTCCATTCACGCAGTCGGAATCTTCGTCCTTTTTGCGGTGAACAGTCATTCTTACGTACTCTTGGAAGGGGCAATTATCACAGCTGTGCTAGGCTTCCTGGGAACGATGATGTTTGCCCGGGCTTTGGAACGCTATCCCCACGCAAGATGGCTGGAGAGACAGCCTGGGGAAGACGAGACAACGCCGCCGGCTTAACTCTTGGCGAGGTGCACGAATGGACCCAACAGTTGTAAATCTGATTGTAATATCGTTGGCCTCGGTCGGGACGCTCTTTCTTCTCGTCAGCGCACTAGGCATTCTGCGGCTTCCGGATGTCTTGACGCGCATGCACGCCGCCGGAATCGCCGCAACGCTTGGCATCACTTGCCTGCTGCTTGCCACCGGCCTCCACTTCTTTTCCGAAGGACAGATGCTTCGCATGGTGGCCCTTATCATCCTCTTCTTCGTTACCGCCCCTATCGCGACAACCACCATGGCCAGGGCCGCCTACCGCACAGGCCGGGCAGATCAGTTCGTGCTCGCGCACGACGACCTCGCCGCACTCTCTCAAACTGTCGACGCGGAGACTCAGAATAGTTCCGTCGCCGCCCAAGAGTAGCATCCCTGACAGGATAGGAACGATGACCTTGGTCAAAGCCAACGGGGGGCTCGAAGGTAGTCTGTACGGCGGAGGCTCACAGTTGGACCTGATCCTGGCCGTAGATCTGGGAAGCTCATCAGTGAGGGCCTCTGCCTATCACTTGGATGGAACCAGGCTCAAGGGGACGACAGAGTTTCGCAATACCGAGCAGTCCCTAGATGGCACTTTCGATCCGCATGTCCTCACCGACCTGACGGAGGAAGTCATCAGCGACTGTCTCGCACGCGTGAGAAAGGTCACGAACGAAGCCCGCTTCATCGCCGCCGGATGGACCAGCTTTGCAATGAGCTGGCTTGGCGTCGACTCCACAGGCCAACCTGTCACTCCGATCTACACCTACTCTGACGCCCTCAGCGGTCTTTGCGCAGACAGGCTGCGTCAGGAGTTGGCACAACAAGGGCGCCTCGAAGATACGTGGCAGCGCACGGGAACACCCATTCATACCGCCTACGCACCTGCCCAGCTCCTCCGCCTCACAGCCGAGGAACCCGACCTCGTGAATAAAGTCGACTGCTGGCAGACACTCGCCGCAAGCCTGCTCGCGCGCTGGCGCGGCCAACCCCAGGCCCCAATCAGCAGCAGTGAAGTTGGCTGGACAGGTATGCTCAATCGTCGCACATTGACGTGGGATAGAGAGCTTGTTGAACGTGTAGGCGTAGTTTTTGAACGGTTGCCATCTGTACTTGACTATACGAAGGGTCTAATTGGGCTGGCCGAACCCTGGGCATCGAAGTGGCCCGAGCTGGTACAAACTCCCTTCTTCCTGGCAGTGGGTGACGGCGCAGGCGCCAATCTCGGCAGCGGCTGTTCCGACAACACGCGCATCGCTCTAACGATCGGGACCACGGGCGCCATGAGAGTCGTCCTGCCCAACGAATCTCAGCGCCGAGCGTTTGGCGCCGGAGAGGACGGCATTCAACAGGTTCCCTCCGGCCTCTGGAGCTATCCTATCGACAGTAAACGCTGGCTGGTCGGCGGATCGTTAACCGACGGTGGTTCCCTCTTCTCTTGGCTACACGAAAATTTGGCCGTTGAGGATACTGCCCCCCTTCTCGCCGCAGCTGCAGACCTCCCTGCCGACGCGCACGGGCTTACCATCCTCCCCTTTCTCCGCGGCGAACGCGCCCCCGGCTGGGCGACCGAAGCCGCCCTAACCATCAGCGGTATCTCACCGGCTACAACGCCCGCTCACATCGTCCGCGCAGCACTTGAAGCCGTGGCACTGCGTTTCCGCCTCATCTACGAGCGACTCCGCCCTCTCCTGGCCCCCGGTACTGAAATCGTCGCCAGCGGCGGAGCACTTCAGGACAACAGCCTGTGGCGCCAAGTCCTCGCCGACGCCCTGCAGGTTCCCGTGCACCTCGTCAACGTCGATGAAGCGACCAGCCGCGGTGCAGCTATCCTCGCACTGCAGGCGCTGGGACTTCCCCTCCCGCCCGAACCACCCACTGTTCACACGGCAATACCCGACAAGGAAGCAGGCGCTGCCTACGGGCAGGCTGCCCGGCGCCAGCAAGAACTGTACGACCGCGTAATCTCCGGCTCGTAACAGCCTAATTTTCGATTGTCATGCGAAGTTTCCGTGAGAGGAAGACCGGATATTCACCGGCCGGAACATCGAAAAATACCTGACCTGACCGAGAAACCGCAGCAACAGGTAGAAATGCTTTGCTCTCTTCAGTCCCCTGCCACCTTGGTCGCCGCGCCCACTCTGATTCCGTCAGGACTCTTGCGCCAGACGTAGAGTGCGGCCAGGGCAAGAACTATGTAGACGATCGTCACAACCGCAAACACCCCTCGCATTCCAATTAGCGGGTAAACGGCCGCCCCCAACATCGGCGCCACCATCCGTCCTGCAGCGTTGACGCTGTTGCTCAATCCGAAGGTTGTCCCGTGCGAGCCTTCAGGCGTCCGCAGGTTGAGCAGCGCACTCGTCGCCGGCATAATGGCGCCGGCACTGACTCCAATCAGGGCCTGAAAGAAGAGCAGTTGCCAGGCATTGGTGACGAACGCCTGCGAGAAGTAGGCCAGTATGGCAAAGGCCGCACCTGCAGTCAATACCTGCTCATGGCCAATTCGGTCGCTGAGCCGGCCCAAATAGATCGCGCTGACAGAACCGATGGCAGCCTTCGCTCCGATGCTCAGGCCCGACAGGACGGCTGCACCTTCGTTTGATGAAAGCAGATCGACAAAAAAGAAGGCCAGAAGTGGCATCGTCACCGAGCGGCCCAGGCTCTGCAAGAACGAGACCCAATACAGTGACCCCATGTCGGGCGCCCGCAGTAAATTGCGATAGTTCGTCCAGAAATTAACCCGCCTCTGGACAGGGGGTGGTTCAAAGTCCTCCTTGACCCAGACAATGACCGCGACGCCCGCCAGCGCAAGCGCCGCGCCTGTAAACCAGAAACTGGCGCGGTAGCCAAACGCCTCGCTCACCAGTCCTCCGATCAGTGGGCCCACCGCTGCCCCAACCCAGAGCCCGGTCTGAATCAGCCCCAGAGACTCTCCGGACTTCTCCTTTGGGACAGTTGCGGCCACCATCGCGCTTGTGGCAGAAACAATTCCGGTCAGAAATCCTTGAAACGTGCGAATCAGAACCAGCTGCTCGGCGCTTTGCGCAAAACCCATGAGCGACACCATCACCGCACCGCCAATTGTGGCCCTTATGAGCATTGGCTTGCGGCCATAGCGATCGGCCACCGCCCCCCACACGGGGGACGACAACATCATCGTCACTGCTTGCGATGAAAAAACAAGGCCCGACCAGAACGCGACCGACCCTCTCGTGGCCACACCCAGTTCCTCCACATAGAGTGGCATGAAGGGATAGACCAGGCTGAAGCCAGCCACGGAGAGAACCTGCACCAAGAACAGGATGTATAAGTTGCGGCGCCACTCTGGCATGTGCGTCCTCGCCTGGCTGACGGCTGGACCGGGCCCGTTGCCAACTAAATCGCTTTTGTAAACCGCTAAAGTGGGGCGAAACTTATATTACCATAAACTAGAAGATCGGACAAACTGCCCAAAATGGTCCAAGCCGTCCATTTGCGGAGAAAGGGGGCTGAACTTCCCTCAGAACATCTGCGGGAACAGGTAGGCTATCATGCCCAACGTGATGTTATAAGACGCGTGTGCAATCACGCACGTTGACGTGTTGTACCGGTTCCGTACCAGGCCCAATATCATCCCCACGATGAAGACGGCGAGTGTCGAAAGGGTGATGCCGTACTGGCTGTGCAGCAGTGCAAATAAGAGGCTGGTGATCAGCAGGCCAAATCGCGGCTGCAACGCCCCCCGAAACAGGGTCTCTTCCCCTATACCCGCGGCCAGGCCCAGCGTCAGAATGCCCGGAATCGACCCTAGCAGAGGTCCGATGAGCACCTCTGTCAGCCGCTGTACGTCCTCATCCAGGCCCCACCCCGCCGCCTCCGCTACGATCTCCAGCGCCAGAATTATTGCCACAGATAGCAGACCAGTTCCTATGCCCACAGCCACTTCAATTGGGCGGGGCGCCAGCAATCCAAGCCGCTCCAGGGCCTGCATCCACCTCCGCCGCGTCAGCCAGCCCACGCCAACCACGGCCCAAAGGGCGAATGTAATCTGCTGCACCCATAGCGAAACCAGCAGAGACCCACCGCCGGTCTCGGATGCCTCCGACATGTCCGCCAGCGTATCCAACCCAACGGCGAGGGTGACGGCCAGATTCATCACCACTAACATGACGAATGAGGCGGCGACCGCATGAACGCTGCTCATCGCATCAATCGGGGTCAGGTCCGCCAGCAGCCTACGAACAGGGGGCAGAAGGAACAGGGGCGCCGCCACAGCCGGCAACCAGATGCCCAGGCCCAGTGCATCCAGTCTATCCAGCACAGGCAGAAAATCAGCGACGTTGCCGCTCCCCCCACCCGCCGCGATATCAAGAACACTCTGCCTGAGTTCCTCGTTTGTCCTGATTCCGATCGCGACAGCGTGTAGTACACCGCCGGCCGCCGCCATGGTACCAAATATGAATGTGTGAAAGGCATAGGTTAGCCCGGCAATTGTCTTGCCGGATCGTTCGTTCAGTCTCTGCTTGTCCGCCAGATTCGCCAGAAGGACAATCAGGAACAGGGGTACAAACAAGAGAACGGTCAAAATACTCTCAAACATTTCAGGATTCGCTCCAACTCATGAGTCCGGCACGGCTGTCCGATTCGAAGGTACCGGGCTCTGATTCTGTCAGTTCTTAGGCAATTGCATTTCCTGGACAAATTGGAGAGACAGACCGGATGGCGCCGTTCCATCTCCACAGTCTGTCTATCTCAGGGTCAGCTCCCAATGTCTGATCAGGCCTTGACATGTACACACATGAATAATCTGGCCGCGGCGTCCGCGAATCCATTTCAAGACCTGGTCAGGACCTCTCTCACATTTCAAGAGTCATAGCTTCCCTGCGGGCTTTACATTTTAACAGGTTTTCCCTAGAATGGTTGCAATCTTTCAGAACACTGATGCCCAGAGCACATTGAATTGTTTGTCGGAGAGGGTACTGATGAACAGCTACACCTATCGATTGGATGAAGAAACTGACAGTCCGCCTTCGGTCGAACAGTTGATTACCGACGCCGATGATGAATGGGATGCCTCTTCGGACTATGACTGGCAGGCCAGGCCTTCTCCCGATACGACCATGCCGCCCGTCTCCGCATATCCGCCCTCAACAACGCCGTTGACCAATCTCTCCATCGATGAGCTCACCGATTCGCCGGCTGTCTACAACCGGGAGCTCAGCTGGCTGGACTTCAACTGGCGCGTCCTCTACGAAGCGCTCGATAGTCGCAATCCGCTCCTTGAGCGGCTCAAATTCATCGCGATCACAAGCAGTAATCTTGACGAATTCTTCCGCAAACGAGTGGGTGGCCTGAAACGTCAGCAGGCCGCCGGTGTAGCCAACCTGACTCTCCATGGCTGGACTCCAGACCATCAAATACGTCTGATTGCTCGCCACGTGCGTGCCATGGTCCAGTGCCAGACCCACGCGCTGCTCAACGAAATCCTCCCCGGGCTGCGCGAAGAAGGTATGCGAGTCGTCGCCTACGACGAACTGCGAGCTGACCAGCAAGACGAGCTGGCCGAATTCTTCCGCAAGGAGATTTACCCGATCCTCACGCCCCTGGCTGTCGATCCCGGCCACCCCTTTCCTTTCATTAGCAACCTCAGCCTGAGCCTCGCCGTTGAAATGCGTGATCCGGTCAACGGAGAGATCCGGTTTGCTCGCGTCAAGGTTCCGTCCAACCGCGCCCGTTGGGTAACTGTCAATGACTCACTCGATTTCGTTCCCCTCGAACAGGTGATTACCCACAACCTGGAGCTCCTCTTCCCCGGCATGGACCTGATCGCGGCATATCCCTTCCGGGTGACCCGCAACGCCGACATCGCACGCAGCGAAGAGGAAGCAGACGACCTCCTGGAAATGATCAGCGAGGAGCTGCGCGAGCGCCGCTTTGCCCCCATCGTTCGCCTGGAAGTGGCCGAGTCCATGCCGATAGACATTTGCACAATCCTGATGCAGGAGATGGATCTGCATCACACAGATGTATACCGCCACGAAGGCCCACTCGGTGTAGCCGACCTGTTGCCGCTTACCGATGTCAACCTGCCCCATCTCAAGAACCAGCCCTGGATTCCTCAGACCCATCCTGCCTTTTCCGGCGTCGGCAGCCTGACTCGGCCAGCCGATATCTTCTCCATCATCCGTAAGGGCGACATTCTCGTCCATCACCCATACCACAGCTTCGCAACCAGCACCCAAGCCTTCATCGAAGCCGCGGCACGCGACCCGCAAGTCCTCGCGATCAAGCAGACACTCTACCGCACAAGCGCCGACTCCCCGGTCGGTCGCGCCTTGATACAAGCGGCCGAACGCGGCAAACAGGTAGCGGTCCTGGTGGAGTTGAAGGCCCGTTTCGACGAGGAGCGCAACATAGAATGGGCGCGAACACTGGAAGATGCCGGCGTCCACGTTGCCTATGGACTCGTCGGCCTCAAGACGCACACGAAGACGACTCTTGTCGTCCGCGAGGAAGAAGAAGGGATCCAGGTCTACGCACACATCGGCACGGGAAACTATAACCCCAAGACTGCCGGCCTATACACCGACCTGGGCCTGCTCACTGCCCGGCCTGAAGTCGGGGCCGACCTGATGGACCTCTTCAATTTTCTGACGGGTTACAGCCGCCAGCGCCACTTCCGGCGCCTCCTGGTTGCACCTGTCAACATGCAGGACAGATTTGTGGAACTGATCGATACCGAGGCAGCCAACGCCCTTTCCGGCCGCCCCTCGGGAATCGTCGCCAAAATGAACGGACTCGACGACCCCATTGTCGTCCGTGCCCTCTACCGCGCCAGCCAGGCAGGCGTCCCCATCCGCCTCATCGTGCGCGGCAACTGCCGCATCCAGCCTGGCATCGAAGGGCTCAGCGAGAACATCGAAGTCATCAGCGTGATCGGCCGCTTCCTTGAACACCATCGCATCTACTCCTTTGTCAACGATGGCGAGCCCCTCTACTTCATCGGCAGCGCAGACTGGATGACACGCAACCTGACTGCCCGTGTAGAAGCCATCGTCCCTGTAGAGGACCCGGCCCTGCAGGAGCAGTTACAGCGCGTTCTCGACTGCTGTCTGGAAGACCGCCGTCAGTCCTGGACTCTGCAGGGCGACGGTCTGTACCACCGGCGCGAAGAACCTGAACTTTCAAGCTACACGGCTGCAGTTCAACCGGATGGCGATGTCCCGGCCGCACTTGACGCACTTGAGACCGCGGCAACCCGCCTCCAGAACGGCATATCCCGCGCTGCCCGCATCTACGGTTCACAGCAAGCACTGATGGACTGGACGCAGCACAGCCTCGGACAGATCTAGACCCGGCCCGATCGCTGCCGGCCCCCTCTTCTCATCAACTCCCAACCAGTTGCCAAGTTATTCGCCCAAGACTGCAAACCACTGACCACTGCAGTTCCGGGCCTACGGCCCTCCCCTGTGCAAGGGCTGCGCCGCAGCAACGCCCCCTCTACACCATGCCACCTTGACGCCGCGGGGCCGGCATTATGCTTGCCAATGCCTTCCTCAAAACCAGCAGGCAATTCATTCCACTAAGAGCATGATTCTCACGCCGGACCGCCTCCACGCCTATTGGGGTCGCACGCTGACAGAGCCGGTGCATCCCAGATATGGGGGGATAGGCTGGCGGGGAAAACATGGCGGCGGTGGCTGAAATCAGTTAACGTTTTTTGGCGAGACGCAGTGCAGGCGCCAGGCCTGGCCATACGGTGGAGGCCGTCAGTTGGGGCGTGTGCGAGGGCTGGCACAAGGCCGGCACCTTCGGGGATTCGATGGGACTGGCGGGACGAGGTCTGGCTGGACACCTTCAATTAGACACCCGTCGCCAATATCGACACCCGGTCGATGAGGCGTGTTGTAGGAGAGGGGGCGTTGCGGGG
>JAPPKT010000493.1 GCA_028819675.1 Caldilineaceae bacterium
GCCCCCGCACAAGGGAGGGCCGAATAGGCCCGACCGCCCAACTGCAGTAGTCAGTGGTTAGTGGTCAGCAAAAGAAACGAATGATAGGCGATAGGGTTGAAGTTGAGATAGGAGTAGAAACACGTTTGGCCTGGCTGAATCATGAATGGCGTCTGGCGGGGAGATAGGCATTATGCATTCTCGATGATTTCCTGGCTGAGCTCGCCGGTCTCTTCGTTCTTCATGATGACCTTGATCTGGCCGCCCGGCATTCGTTCCTGTTTGAGGATTGTCAGACCGGCGGCGGCGGCGAGGGCTTCGGCAGGGTCAGGTTCGACTGCGGCGGGGGCCTGCTGACCGCGGCTGTCGCGGATGAGGGGGACGTTTTCGCGGCCTCGCCAGACTTCGAGCTGCACCGGTTCCCATTGACGGGAGGAGGCGGAGCGGTAACAGGCGTCGATGACGGCGTTGACGACGTAGCCGTCGTAGAAGGTCTCTCTGGGTTCGGTGCCCTGGTCGAGGGAGTTGAACATGTCGTCAAACATGTCGCTGTAGCCGAGCTCGACGACCTCGTCGCCGACCGGGAAGAGCCAGCCGCTCTCGGACTCGGCCTTTTCGGCGACGTAGCCGGCGCCGGCGCCGCTGGTATACATTTCATAGCCGGTGCGCAGGAAGTGATTGAGCCAGATGGTGCCCTCGGTGCCGGCGACTTCGTCGCGCAGGTCCATGCCGCCGCGGAAGGACCAGCTGACTTCGAACTGGCCGATGGCACCGTTTTCGAAGCGGATGAGGGCGATACCGTTGTCTTCGGCGTCGATGGGGTGGACGAGGGTGTCGGCCCAGCACATGACTTCGACGGGGCGGATGTCTTTGCCGATGAAGCTGCGGACGATTTCGATGCAGTGGCAGCCGAGGTCAACGATTGCGCCGCCGCCGGCCTGTTCGAGATCCCAGAACCAGTCGCTGTGGGGGCCGGGGTGTGTCTCGCGGGAGCAGGCCCAGGTTACGTGGCCGAGGGCACCCTCCTCGACGGAGGCGATGGCCTTCAGCGTCTTGGGCGTGTAGCAGAGGTCTTCGAGATAGCCGCCGAAGACGCCGGTTTCTTCAACTTTGTCCATCATGCGCTTTGCTTCGGCTGCGGTGCGTCCGAGGGGCTTGGTGCAGAGAATCGCCTTGCCGGCGGCGGCGGCGAGGTCTACGCACTCTTCGTGGATGTGATTGGGCAGGCCGATGACGACGGTGTCGATGTCGTCTGAAGTACAGGCTTCGGTCAGATCAGTTGTCCAGGCGGGGATGTCCCATTCGGCCGCGAAAGCTTTTGCTCTTTCTTCCGTTCGGGAGTAGACGAGCTGCACTCGGTCTCTGCCCCTGCCGCCATTGAGAGCCATTGTGTAGAACATGCCGATCAGGCCGGTGCCCAGCATTGAGACTTTATGTTCCTGCACGTTAATTGCTCCTTCCGAGTAGGTTAAAAGGTGGTCTGTCTTGCGGAATATGATAGTCAGTCCGCAACTCGGCGTCAATCCTGTGTATCGTATGGATGCGAAAATCTGAGGCAAATCTCGCGATTTCAGTGGCCCTTGATAACTTCGAGGGCGGCTTGGGCCGCGGCGGGGATGCGCGGGCCGAAGGCGGCGAAGCGTTGATCCTGCGTTTGGCCGCGCACGTAGCGGACATAGATCTGGGCGATAATGACGGTCACCCTGAACAGGCTGAGCGCATGGTAGAAGTGAATGTCGGACAAGTCGCGGCCGCTGTGTGCAGCATAGTGGGCCACGAGGTCCTCGCGTCGCAGGAAGCGGTCGTCGATGGGCATCATTGCCATCGTTCTGAAGTGGGGAGGGTCGTCGGGTAGGCACCACCAGGCCAGCAAAGCGCCGACGTCCGAGAGGGGATCACCGAGCGTGCACATGTCCCAGTCAAAGACGGCAACGATGCGGCCCGGGTCATCGGGGGCAAGCATCACGTTATCCAGCTTGTAGTCGTTGTGGACGAGCGAAGGCGAAGTTTCAGGGGGTTCATTGGCGCATAGCCAGTCATAGACTGCGTCCATGGCTGGCAGCTCCTCCAGCCTGGCAGCCTGCCAGCGCCGCCACCAACCCTCGATCTGTCTCCTGATGAATCCAGAGGGTCGACCCAGTTCACCCAGACCGATAGTTTCGTAGTCGACGGCGTGGAGGTCGGAGAGCGCCTCGACAAGGGCTATGCTCATGCGGGCAGGGGCGTCGCTCCAAGCGTCATAGACAGGGGGAAGGGACTCTCGGACGACGATGCCTTTGCGTCGCTCCATCACGAAAAAGGGTGCGCCGACTATTGACTCGTCATCGGAGAAGAGGTAGGCCCTGGGTGCTGAGGGGTACAGTTTCCAGAGCCGAAGAAGCACTTTCGACTCTCTGGCCATGTCATGGGCTGAGGGGGCCACCGGGCCCAGGGGAGGGCGACGCAAGACGTACTCGTGGGTGCCGTAGTTAAGCAGATAGGTGAGGTTGGCCGCGCCGCCGCCAAATTGGCGCACAGATAAGGGATTTTCAGTACCGGGCAGCTTGCCGCGCAGGAACGCCTCGACGGCTTGATCGTCAAAACGCTCATCGGCGCGAACGCTGATTGTATCTGAAGGGTGCTTGGAAGTCATTGATATGGGGCAGGATGGCGAGATAGTGTGCACAGCGCGGGACACGGAATCAGCCGCTGTATTTCGGGCGATTATATCGCAGTTTGGCAATTCTGTCCCTTCAGTGGGGAACCGCTGCCGAATACGGTAAGACGAGGAGATTGCTGCGCGCGTGGGCTTTGACATCTCCCGGTAAATCAAGTACCGTTTAGGCGCGGATTGGAGCCGCCAAGGAAGTCCGCGGTCGGCAAGCCAAGATAGAAGAAGCGGAGCCCTTCTACCCGGTGCGGCGTGCCGAAGGCTGAGAGCCGGCCAGCGACTCAGCGGAATAGAATCGCGATTTGAGCCATATGTCCCCCAATCATGGCTGACGACGCAGCGCGAGTGCAGTACCACCGGCTTCTGGGCTCGGGCATGCGACTGAGCCTGGCGGCGGTCCAGGTGAATGTTACGACGGAGTCGAGCATTCTGAGCGAGTCGCCCAGAGTGGACATTCTGCTCTTGCGGCGGGAGGGCACGGCTTGGACGAAAGCGCAGCGGGCGCGACTGCCGGACGGAATACGCGACAGTTCGGCTGCTCATATCCTCCTTGAGTTCAAGTACACTGAATCGGTAACCGAGGATGGGATCCTCCAGGCAGCTGCCTATGACCTCTTCTACCGCCAGGTGCAGAGACTTTCGAGGAGACAGACGCTGCCCGTTGTGCTGAGCGCCAAGACACCTCAGAGGAGCCGGCTGGCAAAATGGCGATTCAAAGAGTCGCAGAGAGGTGTTTTTCGTACGAACCTCCCCTTTGTGGGACGCGTAATGCTTCTTGCGCTGAATCGACTTCCGGCGGATTCGAATAATGCCATCGTCAAGCTCTTCGCCAGCCGAAAGCAGGAAAGAGAAGCAGGATTTGCCTCGCTGGATAGACATGTTTTTGCAGAATCGATGGAATTGCACGCCTATGTTCTTGGTCTGAGCCAGACCCTCAATGTGAAAGGAGAGTTGAGCATGGCGGAGGTGTTGACTCCAGAGAAAGTGATGGAGTACGGCATGAGAATACGTGAACTAATATTCGAAACTGGAACGCCCGAAGAGAGGCTGGCAGGCCTTAGCCCGGAAGAGAGGCTGGCGGGCCTCAATTACGAAGAGCGTCGAGCACTGCTTCGGCTGCTGCAAGAGGAGATGGACGCCGGCGGTGAGAATGGGTAAGAGATTCTGCGTCCTTAGTGTGTTTCAACACAGGACGGGCAGCTGACACGACCTTTGAGCGAATCCAGTCACCTGGACCGCTCCAGTAACGTGGAGACCGATTGCCATGAAAATCACTGAGATTCAGGCGGTTCGCGTCAATTTCCCCGCTCGTGAGCAAAGGACGGAGCCTCGACGGAAGGGCTGGGCGGAGACGGCCGAAGTCGCCAACCCGATGTCCTGGTACCCGAAAGTCAAGCGGCATCGCAGTCTCTGGACTCCCAATCGCTGGGGACCGGTGTGGTGCAAAGTTACTTTGGAGGATGGTACCTGGGGGCTGGGTCTGACCGACAATGGGCGGGTGGCCGCGGCCATAATTGACGATCACATTGCACCTAATCTGATTGGCGAAGACGGTCTGGCAGTTCAGAAGTTGGCGGACATGATGTTCCGCATGACAAAGCCTTACGGTTCGGTGGGACTGGCTGCCTATGCTGTCAGCGCCGTGGATTTGGCACTATGGGATGCCAAGGGCAAGTTGCTGGGCCGACCGGTTTACAGTCTTATCGGTGGGCCGCAGAAGGAGAAGCAGTTCTGCTATTCGACCGGGAACGATTTGGACTGGTACAAAGAGTTGGGCTTCAAGGCGTTCAAGCTGGCATGCCCGTATGGTCCTGCGGACGGATTGGACGGCCTGCGCAAGAACGAGCAGATGGTGGCCGAAGCGAGGGAACTGGTCGGTGACGAAGCCGAGCTGATGCTGGACTGCTGGATGGCTTTCGATATTGAGTACACGGTGAGACTGGCGGAAACGCTGCGCCCCTACCGGCTCAAGTGGATGGAGGAGTGTTTGCTCTCGGAGGACCTGGACGGCCATGTTGAGGTGCGGGAGCGCATTCCCTGGCAGACGCTGAGCACGGGGGAACACTGGTATACACACATGCCATTTCAGTGGGCGCTACGGCACAATGTCGTCGACATTCTGCAACCGGACATCAACTGGGTAGGCGGCCTGAGCACATGTCTGAAGATCGCAAATGCCGCGGACGCCGCCGGTAAGAAGGTGATCCTGCACGGAGGCGGGAGGAATCCCTTTGGCCAGCATTTCACCCATGCCATTGCCTGCGTCCCGTGGTTGGAATACTTCATCGGGTCCGCGCCGGGGGTACCATTGGAGGAGTCGGCGGGCATTCCCGGGCAGGCTGTGGCAGAGGACGGCTGGCTGGTGCCCACCGATGCGCCAGGATTCGGGCTTGAGATACAAGAAGAGTGGATTGAACCCTATTTTTGAGTAAAGAACCGTGCCAAAGATGAAATTATAGCTCTGCTCGCCTTTCCTACCCACTAAGGAGCAACAACATGCTGACCCGACAACAGATCGACTTTTATCACGAAAACGGCTATCTGGGCGTGGACGGCGTCCTTTCAGCAGATGAGGTGGCGGACTTGCGGCGGGTAACCGATGAATTCGTCCAGCTCAGCGCCAGCGTCACTGAACATACCGATGTATTTGACCTGGAGCCGGGACACACGCCGGAATCGCCCAAGCTACGCAGACTCAAGGACCCGGTTGTGCAGCACAAGGTGTACGAAGAATGCCTGAGGCACCCGGGCATCCTCGACATTGCCGAGCAGCTTGTGGGGCCGGGTCTGAGGACGAATGGCAATAAGCTGAATATGAAGTCACCGGAATACGGCAGCCCTGTCGAGTGGCATCAGGACTGGGCATTCTATCCGCATACGAATGATGACTTGCTGGCCGTCGGTGTCTGCATGGACGATATGATGTACGAGAACGGCTGCCTGCTTGTGATTCCCGGTTCGCATAAGGGCCCGGTTTACACGCATCATCAGGACGGACACTTTGCCGGCGCGGTTACGGTTGAGGTGCCGGACGCGGACAAGGCAGTGCCGATAGAATTGGAGGCCGGCGGCATCTCGATCCACCATGTGCGGACGTTGCATGCTTCGGCGAAGAACGTCTCCACGCGTCCGCGGAGACTGCTGCTTTACCAGTACTGTGCCGTGGACTCCTGGCATCTAATGGGTTACTCCAATTGGGAGGCCTATGCGGATTCGGTTCTGCGCGGCGAACCGTGCAACCGTCCGCGGCTGGCGGATGTGCCGGTGTTGATGCCTTTGCCGGAGGCTTTGCGCGGGGGCTCGATTTACGAGACGCAGACGATTCTCGAGAAGCCAGTATTTGCGAAGGCGGCATAGGCAATTCATGATCATCGACAGTCATTGCCACGCCTGGGAACGCTGGCCGTACGAGCCGCCGGTGCCGGACTTTCACGGCAAGGGCCGCTTCGAGCAGCTACTAAACGAAATGGACAACAACGGTGTGGACCAGGCTTTCCTGGTCTGTGCCGGGATCGAGCACAATCCGCACAACAATGAATATATCGCCCGGATGAGCAGCTTATATTCCGGGCGAATTCGCCAGGTGGCGGACGTAGATTGCAGCTGGTCGGAAACTTATCACACGCCGGGGGCGGCTGACCGGCTACGGCAGGCTGCTGAGCGGTGGTCGCTGCAGGCTTTCACTCATTACATGAAGCCGGACGACGACGGCAGCTGGCTGTACGGCGAGGACGGGCTGGCGTTTTTTGGAACGGCGGCTGAGCTGGGCCTGATTGCCAGTATTGCCTGCTCGCCGCATCATCACGCTGCGCTGCACAGGGTCGCCGAGTGCTTTCCGCAGTTGACCATTTTTGTCCACCATTTGGGGCACCCGAGGGTGGGTGAGAAGGAGAGGCTGGAACAGGTTCTGGCCTCCGCGCGCTATGCCAACATGGGAATCAAGGTTTCCGGGTTCTACTATTCGACAAAGCAGGGGTTCTGGGACTTCCCTTACGCGGACTCGATCAGGGAAATCGTGCGACCTCTTTACGACACGTTTGGTCCCGAGCGGCTGTATTGGGGTTCCGACTATCCCGTCTGCTTGCGCAATATGACGTACCCACAGGCGATCGAGTGCTTCCGAAGCCATTGCAGCTTCATAGGGGAGGCGGACCAAGCGCTGATCATGGGTGAGAATCTGCGCCGCCTGCTCGACTCAGACGGTGACGGGTAGGGGGCGGACAGAGGAGGTCCACTCCAGCTGTTGTTCGACTACCGGCTCCTGCTCCTGCGCATTCAGGCGGGACTGTACAAGATTGAGATGGCGGTAGATGCCGTCGGTCGCCATCAGTTCGTCATGGTTGCCCTGTTCGGCGATGCCCTCGTCCTGCAGCACGACGATTTGGTCGGCGTTACGGATTGTGGAAAGGCGGTGGGCAATCATTAAGGTCGTTCGACCGGCCATCAGGCGTTCGAGCGCCTGCTGAATCAGCTGCTCCGTTTCCGTGTCCACTGAAGAGGTCGCCTCGTCGAGGATCAGAATGGGGGCGTCCTTGAGAATGGCGCGGGCGATGGCGAGGCGTTGTTTCTGGCCGCCGGAGAGCTTCACGCCCCTTTCGCCGATCAAGGTATCGTAACCATCAGGCAGCTTGTCGATAAACTCGACGGCGTTGGCGACGCGGGCCGCCTCCTCCATCTCTTGGTCACTTGCGCCCGGCCTTCCAAAGAGGATATTGTCACGTACTGAGCCGTGGAACAGGAAGACGTCCTGCAGGACGATGCTGATCTGCCTGCGCAGACTCTCCATCGTCAGGTCGCGGATGTCATGCCCATCCAGCGAAATCCGGCCTTCGTTCACATCGTAGAAGCGGGGGACGAGGCTTGCCAGTGTACTCTTGCCCACGCCGGTCGGTCCAACCAGAGCGGCCACGGACCCGGCGGGAATATCCAGTTCAATGTTGCGTAGAATGGGTCGGTCGGTCAGGTAGGAGAAGCTGACATTCTCAAAGAGAATGTTTCCCTGCGCCCGCCCTGGGTACTCCAAAGCGCCAGGCCGGTCAACAATGTCCGGCTCCTCATGGAGCAGTTCGCTAACACGCTCCGCTCCGGCCAGTGCTTCCTGGATTGCCTCCCAGGCATGGCTCAGATGGCGCACCGGCTGGTAGAACAATTCCAGGTAGAGGAAGAAGGCGACGAGGTCCTCGATCGGCAGTTCGCCGCCCAGGGCCAGTCTGCCGCCGAAATAGATAACGACAACGACGCCGAGGGCCGAAGCGAAGTGGACAAAGGGCTCAAAGGTGGCCAGCAACCTGAGGGCGTGCAGAAGGGAGCGTTTGTAGTTATCGATGCGGACGCCGATTCGCTCTGACTCCGTCCTTTCACGGGTGAAGGTCTTAATCTCGCGAATGCCGGAGAGGTTATCCTGCAGGATTGCGTTGAGTTCACCCAACTCGGCCTGGCGCTCGCGAAAGGCTGGGCGTACATACTTGGCAAAGCCTCGCATTGCCAGGACGATCAGTGGTATGGGAACCAGTGTCAGTAGCGTCAGCTGTGCGTTCATGATGAGCAGCATGGTACTGACGCCAACCAGGGTGAGCACGTTTACGAGCACGTCGGGGACGGCGTGGGCGATCAATTTTTCAAGCAGATCAGAGTCGTTGACCACGCGTGACATCAACTGGCCGGTCTGCTTGTCTTCGTAATAGTGCAAAGACAGCCGTTGCAGATGCCGGTAGATTGCGACACGAACATCGGCCACCACACCCCAACCGGCCACATGGGCCAGGTAACTGCGCAGGAATTCCAACCCGGCTCTGGCAGCGTAGATGGCCAGGGCAAAGAGGGCGAGTCGACCTATCAGGCTGTAGGAGAGTGCATCCGCGTTCCCGGTGCGGACGGTTGCGATCAGTTCACGGATGAACCAGGGAGCAAAAAGCTGCACACCTACCAAGAGGACCATACTGACGACCGTTGCCAGCAACGGAGTTCGATAGGGAATGGTAAATCTGAAGAGAGTCTTGGCAAATTCCATGAGAGATTCAGATTGAGGTGACTGCGGGTTCCTGAATTTCAGAGACGAGTTTACTGCTGGGTGCGCAATTCAACAAAGGTCGTTTCGCCGTCACGTACTGTGATCTCCTGCCTGACTTCCTCACCATTAACGGAACCGGTCAAGAGATAGGTTCCGACGGGGATATGGCTCAGGGCGCCGTTCTCACCCCAGGAGGGGTCCGGTCCGATGCTCTCCTGTTCCGGGTAGGTTTCAACAACGCGATACCAACTTACTCCGGCCTCCTCATATCGGTAGAGAGAGAGTTGGACGCCAGACCAGGTGCGGCCCGTTGCGGACAGGAGCCGGACAGCGACTGTACCGGTATAGGCTGCGGGACGCATCCACAAGGCAGGATTGACCGTGTGCAGGTAACTGTTTTGCCCGATGCGGACTTCCATGTGCAGGTGAGGTCCGATGGCGATGCCGGTCATGCCTACGCCGCCCAGATAGTCACCGGTTCCCACCCATTGACCTTCCTGGACCTCTACGCTGACAAGATGGCCGTAGAGGACAAAGACGTCCTGTTCACCGCGAGAGGTGTTCAGCTTTCGATCGAGGCGGATGACAACGGAATTGCCGTAGAAGTCATTGTAGGGCCCGAGAAGCTCCGGATTGTCCGGTCCGGCATGGACAACCTCGCCGGATGCGGTGGCGAGAACAGGCGTGCCGACCGGGTTGCCAATGTCGACGCCGTGATGGATTCTGTAGCGGCCGCCGCCGGTGCTGCCGAATTGGTAGCCAGGGCTGTACAGTTGATTGAATCCACCTGGAAAGGGGGGCTCAAGCCAAAAGTGTGCGCCGCTGATTGGGCTAGGCGGATCGAAAGTCGGCCAGAGGCTGCCAGGCCCGCTTGGTGTACGCGGGCCCAGGCCGGTATCGGCGCCTACTTCGACTTGAGTCGACAGTGAAGTGCGGGCCTTGTCGATCTCTTCGCGCAGGAGATTCAGTCCGCCCATAGGGGGTCGGGAAGCAAAACGCATCGCTGCGTCCTCAGACGGGACAGGTGTACTCAAGGCGATTGGGTAAAGGAGGCTGAGCCCGGTCATGGGCGGTCTCGAAACGAACTCGTCGCGAATCGTGGGGTTGAGCTCGTCTCTGTAGGGTTCGGGGAGCAGGACGCCTTCTGCCTCAAGCTGGGACAAGGCCTCGGGATCGTAGCGGTAGATGGGATCGATGTTGGCGGGGCCAGCCACTGATTCTGTGGTGTTGGCAGTTGGCGCCCGCTGGGTAGAAACGTCGGTTGCGGCGTCGTCACTGCCGGTATCCTGACTTTGCGCGATTGCGGGTGCGAGCGGAGCAAGTTCTACTGTAGGCCGATCGGAGGCCTGTGAAAGGGATGCCGGAATCTGTTGGGCGACGCGAGTCGAACCGGCCGCTGAAACGGAATGCATGTCTCGTATCTGCGTTCTCGCGGCGGGGAGCGCGATGGCAGAGGTAGGAGCGGGCACGGGGACGGGAACGGGCCTGAGCCCCTGGGAAGCCACTGGCGCGACGAGGCGACGGGGCAGATAGAGGCAGCCGACGAGAACGACTGTCAAAGCGATCGCAAATTGGGAGCGGAGTGGTGAGCGCCGACGCCGCAAGCGCCCCAGCCAGGTGCCGGTTTCGGGCGGCTCCACTGTCTGCGGGGCCTGCGGTTGTGCTACAATGAAGGTGCGAAGTCGTCGCAGGAACTGCTTCCACCGGTTCGGCTTGGGGCGATGGAAACTGCTCTCCACCATTGAATCGGCCAGCCGCCGGAAGTAGGCCAGCCCCAGAGCGGTTAAGAGGAAATCATGGCCCAGAGTGACGTTCTGGAGCAACGAGCGGATGACGAGTCCGATAAAGCCTGTATTCAAGAGGGGGCTCCTCGCACCATCCACTTCGACGTATTCACCCTATTTCCGCGGATGTTTTCGGGGGCGCTTTCAGAGAGCATACTGGCCCGAGCCCAGAAGAAAGGCATTCTTCAAGTAACGCTCCACAATATTCGAAACTACACTACAGATCGACATCACACGTGTGACGGCTATCCCTACGGCGGCGGCGGCGGTATGGTGATGCGTCCTGAGCCCGTAGTCCGTGCGGTCGAGTCGGTTTTGAGCCGTCCCACCGGCTGGCGGTTGCCGGAAGAAGCGGCCCACGTCGATTTGCCGCCCTGGAATCCGGACAGACCGCCAAGTCTGCGACAGCCTACGCCGACTATCCTATTGACACCCCAGGGTCGCCGATTCAATCAGGACGTTGCCGAACAACTCGGCAAGCATGGTCGTCTGGCGCTTGTGTGTGGACGCTATGAAGGCGTCGACGAACGGATTCGTACCCAATTGATTTCAGATGAACTCAGTATTGGCGACTTTGTGCTCAGCGGAGGTGAAATCGCTGCACTGGCGGTCATAGATGCTGTGACGAGAACGCTGCCGGGCGTTCTGGGTCATGAGTCAGGCGCTAAGTTTGACAGTTTTTCGGACGGCCTGTCCGGCCTTCTAGAAGGGCCTCAGTATACACGGCCCACTGAATTCCGGGGAGAGGTCGTGCCGGAGGTACTGGCCAGCGGGCATCACGCCAGGGTCGAACGGTGGCGACGTGAACAGTCACTCTTGCGCACGCTCAACAGGCGTCCTGAATTGTTGGTGCGAGCGACTGAATCCGGACAGTTGACGCCAGAGGACCGCCAATTTCTGTCCAGTCAGGGTTGGCAGTTGCCAACCGATGCTGAAGGCCTTCTCCCCATTTGACCGGACAAGAGAAGCCGTCGTTTTCCCCTTAAGTTTTCCTACGCAGCAAGACTGGACAGGCGCCTCTTGCCTGCCCTGCCCTCAGACTCCATCCACTGCAAAAGAGTCCGTGAGCAGTGCCATTTTACCACTGCGGATCGGCCGGATCCAAATATAATTTATACGCATCTTGGCGACAGAATGACTACGAACGCAACTCAAGCGGTACGGAACGCGGGCGAAGTAGCGATTGCGTCGGAGCGGGCTTGTTTTGGGTGCGGCCCAGACTATGGGCGGTTATGGTTGGGCGGGGAACGGATGCGAGAGGTGGCTGAAATTGCTCTCAGGCTTGGGGAGAGAGGTACTGGGCAGGCACAGGGCCGGCATGTACTGGGATCTGATGGGACTGGCGGGACGTGGTCGGGCTGGACACCGTCGAATAAGCACCCGTCACCAATATCGACACCCGGTGGATGAGGCATGTTGTAGGAGAGGGGGCGTTGGGGGGGGGGGG
>JAPPKT010000474.1 GCA_028819675.1 Caldilineaceae bacterium
GGCCCGGCGTCAAGGAAGGACTGGAGCTGCAGGGACAGGTGCGGGTGGTCGATGTAGCCCCAACCCTATGCTACCTGCTGGGGTTGCCCATGCCGCGCAACGTCGAAGGCGGGGTCGTCTACGAGGCGCTCACCGACACTGACTGGCACCTCAACAAGTAAGCGTAAACGGGAGAAGGGAAGGCCGGGATGCCATACCTTCTCCCCGCCCCCGCTCTAGTAGTCTCCCTCATCGATCTCTCCCGCAGGCATCTCGATATCCACGACCTCACCCTGATCGTCAATGATGACGCGGAAGCCCATCATGCCCAGCCACTGCCGCGACTGCTCGGGAATCGCCTGCCCAACCGCCTGATCGATATTGTCAATCGAGGACTCCACCGCCGCCTTGGTGAAGATGTCGTCCTTGCCCATCAGGTCCATCATGCCGCTCACGGCCAGCTCTCGGTGCTGGTCCACCTGGCCCTTCAGAAACTCTAGCACCTGCTGGTCCACCAGCGCAGCGTCGATATGGCGCAGAAAGCCGTCCTCGTCGACTACATAGCAGGCGCGCTCCCCCACATGTCTAACCTGCGCCGCACTACGGCGTTCATCAAACACAAGCCCCTCAAACATCGCCGAATTTGCCAAGGTACTCTCCGGTTTCAGTTCTCAGAATCCCTCTTTTGCTCCGGCTGAATTCCTGAGAAATGGCATTTGCCCCGTCTGTCAGGTTCTACGCCGCGGCAGTCATCTAAGTTTCTTCGCAACCCCTTACATCAGCGCAGCCCGGCTCTCAAGGAACTCCCGGCTGCGGCGCACACTCGCGACCGGATCCTTGGGCAGATCGTGCTCCACGACGTAACACGTCGCGCCGGCCGCGCGGCAGGCCGGTATAAGCGCGTCCCAGTCCAACCTCCCGTAACCGACGTCGGCCAGGCCCATCTGGTCCTCGTTCTCACCCGCCGGTGCCAAATCTTTGGCATGGATGTACGGACACCGCCCCGTATACTTCTCTACCAACTCCTGCGGCGCGGCGTCGCCGTCCGTTATCCAGGCCAGGTCCGGCTCCCAAAACAGATTCTCCGGTTCCGCATTCTCCAGCACCAGGTCGATCGCGCGCCCACCGTCGAACGCTTCCATCTCAAAGGCATGGTTATGATAGCCCAGTTGCATCCCCTCCGCCCGGCAGCGCACGCCCAATTCATTGAGCGTCTTCCCGAACGCCCGCCACGTATTTGCATTCGCCGCCTGCCGCACTTCAGGATCAGGCATGGGGATGATAAGACGGTCATTCCCAATTGCCCGGTGAAATGCAACCGTGCCGGAGAAATCCTCGGCCAGGGCCTGGTAAGGTACGTGGGCCGATACCGCCTGCAAACCATGCCGGTCCAACACCGCCTTCGCCTGCTCGCCGCTATGGTCCGGCAGAAAGATCAGTTCCACACCTTCAAATCCTGCCTCGGCCGCGGCAGCCGCTACCTCGTCAAAGCTGTCAGAAACGTGACGCAGGCTGTACAGTTGTACGGCGATCGTTGGCTTATCGTTGCTCATGCAAATGTCTCCATTTCTGTCGCACGCCGTATCCGCTCGGTCAGCCCGCTGTAACGTTGGGCCACCTGGTCGTTGCCCACGGCCATGCTGATCGCTTTCAGTTGCCCCACCAGCACAACCAGCCGCTTCGCCCGCGTGACCGCCGTGTACAGCAGATTCCGTTGAAGTAGCTTGAAGTGGCTGGTAAGCAGTGGGATGACGACTGCCGGGAACTCACTGCCCTGGCTCTTGTGTACGCTGATCGCATAGGCATGGACCAGCTCGTCCAACTCCGAAATGTCGTAGCCGACGGAGCGCCCGTCGATTTCGACCGCTACCTGCTGTTCAACTGGGTCGACTACTCTAATATAACCCATATCGCCATTGAACACATCTTTGTCATAATTGTTGCGCATCTGCATCACCCGGTCCCCCGCCCGGTAGATGCTGTCGCCATAGCTGCGTTCGACCCTGTCCGGTCCGGGCGGATTTAGCGCCTGCTGGATCATCTCGTTAAGTGACTTTACGCCGGCCGCCCCGCGGTGCATGGGGCTGAGAATCTGAATATCCTCGGCTGGAATGCCAAAACGGCGCGGGATCCGCTCCTGGACGAGCTCCACGCACAGTTGCGCGGCCCGCTCTGGCTCCTCCGTACGGAACAGAAAGAAATCTTCGGCCTCCACGCCCTCTCGCCCGGACGACCGTGTCAATACCGGTATCTCACCGCGATTGATGCGATGGGCATTCTCGACGATGTAACTGCCCGCCGCCTGCCGAAATATCCTGTCCAGCCGCACCACGTCACAATAGGCCCGAAAACCTGCACCGGGAACGTCCCAGGTCCCTTCGCCCGCCTCCTCTATCGCCGCGATCACGTCGCGCAGCACGTTACCTGCTCCCACACTCGGCAGCTGGTCCACGTCGCCAACCAGCAGCAGCGACATCTCCGCAGGAATCGCCTTGAGAAGATGATTCATCAGGATCAAATCCAGCATCGAGGACTCGTCCACGATCAGCAGGTCACCCCTGAGCGGGCTCTCTTCATTGCGTTTGAACGACATCCCGGCTGCCGGCTGCACCTGAAGCAGCCTGTGCACCGTCTTCGCCGGCCTTCCCGTCGCCTCAGCCAGCCTTTTTGCCGCACGACCGGTCGGCGCCGCCAGGATCGCCTTCGCGCCCGCGTCCTCGCACAGTTCAATAATAGTGCGCACGACAGTCGTCTTGCCCGTGCCGGGCCCCCCGGTCAGCACCGTCAGCCGGTTGGTCAGCGCCGTCTGCACCGCCTCCTTTTGCCGCGCAACCAGACGCACACGGCCGCCGTCGTAACCTGCCCTCTCCTCGACCCGCGCAAACCTCCGTTCCCAGTCCATGCCCTGAAACGAAGCCAGCGCACTGGAACTGCGTCCGCCTCCCCACTGCGCCGCGCGAAACGCCCGCATCATCATACTCAACCGGTTGCTTACACCCACTTCACCGTAATACATCGGCGTCAGATAGACCGCCTGCCCGCCCTCCAATAGCGCCTCTGTCTGCTCTGCGGACGGCTTTTCACCGGCCCTGCGGTCCGCGGGCAGCAAAGGCATCGGCTGCGAGCTCGAAGGCTCGTAAATCCCGGCCACCGCCCAGTGCAGCGCCTCGGCCTCCTCACCCGGCCCCGAAGCGAGCTTTATGCGGTCCCCCCCTTTCAAATGCAGCAGCCCGGCCGTCACCTTGTCCTTCCCAACCTTCAGCAACGCATCGGCCTTCCCGATCAGTTCCCCGCTTGGCAGGTAAACATGCCCCTCATCCCTTGCCCGGTTGAGCGCAAACTCGACCCCCGCTGCAATGCGCTGCGGCGCGTCTTCAGCGACGCCCAGGGCCATGCCTATCCTGTCCGCCGTCAGAAAACCGATGCCGTATATGTCCTCTGAGAGGCGGTATGGATTCCGCTGCACCGTCTCGACCGCGCCGTCACCGTAACGCTTGTAGATCTTTCCCGCCAGACTGGTGCTGACACCGTGCCCCTGCAGAAAGATCATCACCTCCTTGACCGCCTTCTTTTCGGCCCAGCCAGCGTTGATCATCTTTACCCGCTTGCGCCCGACCCCGCCTACCTCGGACAGACGCTGCGGTTGGTTGTCAATGACCTCCAGTGTCTCCGCCCCAAAGTGATCGACGATGCGCTTGGCCGTCACCGGGCCTACCCCCTTTATCAGGCCGCTGCCCAGAAACTTCTCGATACCGGCCACCGTCGCCGGCAGCACCGAACGCATGTCGTCAACCAGGAACTGTTTGCCATACTGCGGATGCGTCCCCCACTGCCCGCGCAGCTCCACCGCCTCGCCTTCAACCACGCCGACCATCTCGCCTACGACCGCCGCCTGCTTCTGCCAGGGCGGCAGTTGAGACGTCGGACTCTCCGGCGCCAGCTTGGCGACAGTATAGCCGTTTTCCTCGTTGTGAAAGGTGATGCGTTCGATTACGCCGCGCAGAATTTCTTGCGTTGAGTCGCTCATAAGTGTTAGGGTAGCAGAACGATTTGAACCGATCAACCCGCGCCACCCTAGCTGCGTGCCCAAAAACACAGCTCCACAGGTAGCGGAACCGCATTTCACCGGCCCCTTTTACAATCAAGACCGGAAGAAGGACAATCGCGAACTCCAAATGGAAGAGATCGCAGGATCGTTTACGCCCCTACTTATCGTCATTTCGCTGGCATTCCTCGTGCCGCTGCTGCTCACGCGCTTCCAACGGCTGCGGCTGCCGATCGTCGTCGGCGAAATCATGGCCGGCATCGTCGTCGGCAGCAGCGGCTTCGGCTGGGTGACCCACGAAGACCAGCTGCTCACCCTCCTGGCCGAGTTTGGCTTCGTCTTCCTCATGTTCCTGGCCGGCATGGAGATCGACTTCGCCAATCTGAACATTGAACTGCCCGGCGTCGCCCGCGCCGGCGGCACGCGCACAGACCTCTCTACGTCTCAGGGACGCGACCGCCGCACCTTCGGCCCGCTTTCCATCAGCCTGATGGGCTTCATTCTGACTCTGGCTCTCTCTGCTATCGTCGGCTTTGCGCTCCTGCAGGTAGGCCTGGTCAGCAATCCCTGGATGATGGCGCTCATCATGTCGACAACGTCGCTCGGCGTCGTCATGCCCGTACTCAAAGAGCAGGAGCTCATCCGCGGCCGCTTCGGACAGACGATCCTCATCGCCGCCCTCGTCGCCGACTTCGCCACCATGATCCTGATCACCGTGGTCATCGCCACCATCTCCCACGGTCTGACGCTCGACATCCTCCTCATCAGCCTGCTCTTCGTCGTCTTCTTCCTTCTCTACCGCCTGGGCATCGTCTCCCTCAACCGCTTCGATTCCTTGCGCCGCACCTTGGAAGACCTCAGCCACACCACCGCCCGCATCAAGATTCGCGGCGCCTTTACGATTATGCTGCTCTTTGTGGTGCTGGCCGAGGTATTGGGCGCGGAGATCATCCTGGGCGCCTTCATCGCCGGGGCCATGCTCTCCCTGCTCTCCACCCGTGAAGATCTGGAGGCGATGCACCAGTTGGAGGCGGTCGGCTTCGGCTTCTTCATCCCTATCTTCTTCATCATGGTGGGGGTGAATTTCAATCTGGGCGCCCTGCTCGGGTCATCCGACGCCTTGATCCTGTTGCCGTTCCTGGTGCTGGCCGCATTCCTGGTCAAACTCCTGCCCGCCCTGCTCTTCCGCCTTCAGTTCACCTGGCGGGAGACCTTCGCAGCCGGCTTTCTTCTCTCGTCACGCCTCTCCCTGATCGTCGCCGCCTCGGCCATCGGCCTCAATTTGGGGATCATCAGCGAATCGGTCAACACGATCATCATTCTTGTAGCCATCGTCACAGTTACCGCCGCCCCCTTGGTCTTCAACCGCATCGTCCCCCGCACTTCCACGGCTACACCGCGGCCCATCGTGGTCTTCGGCGCCGAAAGGCTCGGGCTCCAGGTCGCTGAACAGCTCCTGGGACACCACGAAGAGGTCGTTCTCGTCGATCCGGATGAGAATCTGATTACCAGGGCCCGGCAACGCACCTCCGAAGGCATCAAGGTCATGCACGCCAGCATCGATGACGAAAACGAAGAACTCGCCGGCCATCTGGACCTGGCCGAAACTGTCGTCGTCACCCTCAGCGACACCGACCGCAACCGCCACATCTGCCACGTCGCCCGCACACGCTACGGCATCGACCACATCGTGACCCTCGTCCGGGAGACCAACCGCCTTGTGGAGTTCGAAAACCTCAACGTGACCGTCTTCAACCCTTCGCTCGACCAGGCCGCGCTCCTCAGTCTCCTCGCCCGCAACCCCGACATCTACGAGCTGCTCACTCGCACCGATGACAACAAAGAGGTCTCCGAAGTCTGGGTGCACAACCACGACTACGGCGACAAGGCCCTGCGCGAGCTCATGCTGCCCGGCGACGTACTCATCCTCTCAATCCGCCGCGACGGTGAATTCATCGTGCCCCGCGGCAACACCCAGCTGGAATACGGCGACCACCTGACCCTTGTCGGCACCTTCGACCATCTGCACGCGGCGCGCGCGCTCTTCGCCTGAATCCAAACGGCAGGCGCGTTCCAGCGAATACGCTATTCCCTTGTGCGTCGAGGGGCAAATGACGATCCGTTGCGATACGAGGAACCAAACAGGGGTCAGACGGTAGACCGGCCTAGCCAGCGCCTAAGTTGAAGAGACGTTGCCGTCATTTCTGGCCTGCAACCAGAGATCATGCGCCTTGCGCACCACCCGCCGCGTCGCCTCCTCCATCGGCATCTCTTCCAGACTGCCAACAGGCACCCAGGCGACGTCGTCAACGTCGTCGGCCGGCGCAACGTCGCCCCCTCGGAAGTGAGCCCAGAAGTCGATCACCACATAATGATAGCGAACGCGGCCGGCACTGTCCCGGTGAATCGGCTCAAACAGGTCCACCAGACCTACAATTTCAATCTCGGCACCCGTCTCCTCCCGCACCTCCCTTTCCACGCCCGCCCGCACGGGCTCGCCCAAATCCAGCAATCCGCCGGGCAGCGCCCACAATCCCTTGGAAGGCGGCCGCCCTCGTACGACCATCAGAGCGAGGCCGGCGTCGTCGATTACAACGGCAGCCACCGCCACCAGCGGCGCCGGCGGATACTCCCGGCTGACGGTTACGGGGTAGGTTAGGTCTTGGAGGTTTTCGTCGCTGTGCATACTCAACACCACTTTTCAATGAGTGCGGGTAATTCGGACAGCTTCTCGATCACCGCGTCCGGTCTGATGCTGTCCACCAGTCGTTGGTCCTCCGCCAGCGGGATCATGCGGCAGTGGACCGTCAGCGCACCGATCTCCTGCCCGCCGGCCACGTCATGCTTGAGGCTGTCGCCGACGCACACGATCTCATACGGCTCCGCGTCCCAGCGTTCGAGGACGGCACTGTAGATATCCTTCTCAGGCTTGCGCCACTCCACCGCCGCGCTGCTCAGACAGATGTCCAGATACGCGCGCAGGCCAGTATAGTCAACGATGCGCTGAAAGATGCGGTCGCTGGCATAGTTGGCAATCATCGCCACCGGAAAGCCCTCGCCCCGCAACTGTTGCAGCAGCTCGATCGCCCCCGGCATCGGCTCCCAAGCCGTCATCTCCGGCGCATAAAAGAGATCGACCGCCCGCCGCAGGACCTCCTCGTTCATCCGCGAAGCCGGATAACCGACGAACTGCAACAAAAAACTCAAGGTGTCGTCGGCCGTATGCTCCTCCTGCTCATCGTCCGACTTCGTTTCGGCAAAGATGCGCGCCTCAACAAGATGCTCCGCAATCTCGTCGGGCAGGTCGGTCATCCCCGTCGAGCGCATGTAGGCGACCGCAGTCTCCGCTCCGCTGCTCATCAGCTCGTCGAGAGGCCGGTTGAGCCGGGCGAGCGTATTGTCAAAATCAAAGACCAACCCTTGCACCAACCTGCGCGGCCGCACTTGCGCCGCTTCACCGCTGAAGAACCGCTCGCTCAGACGCGCCACAGCAGCACTGTCAACTGCTTCATCCCCTTGATCTCGGGCGACACCCTCCAGTTCAGGGTCGGCGGGCGCCAGCCGGGCACGCGCTTCCTCCTGGGTTAGACCGGCGCCCCGGCTTCTGGCGCGCCGCATGAATTCGTCCAACTCCTGTGGAGTAAGTGGCTCCATCCCACGTGCATCGGGCTGCTCATCCTGCCCTGATAAGGAACTGTCCGCGCTGGAAGAGTTTGCTTCCCCGGGTTGCCTGTCTGTCATAGGCATTAGTATGCGGAGGCGTGCCCTTGTCTGTCAAATCAGCCCATGCCGCTACCGGGTTGCAAGCCCGTCCGTCTGAACTGAATTCTCCCATGGCCAGGGTAGCGCGCAGGCATGAGACGCAGCGGGTAGGACGCCGGAATTGGCAGGACCGCCAATCCGGTGGCAGGATCAGATCGGCAGACATCCAGACTCTTGCAACATCTCTTTTCCAGGAAACGCAATAAAGGGACTTACAGAATGAAACGCTTTTGCCTCCTGCTTGCTTTCGTTTTCGTCTTTACCGCTTGTGTAGCAATCCCAACCAGGAATCAGCCGGAGGCATACACGCAATCTGCCGTCCGCGACGCAATCCGCCGCTACCAACGCGACGGAAAAGACGCCGTACTCGCCTATTACAGCGATCCGCAGAGATTCGATGGACAGTGGTACGTCTTCATCCTTGACAGCGAAGGCTACACAATCGCCAGCCCCTACAACTTCACAATCGGGTTGGGCCCTTCCGATCGCTACGACGCCACCGGCTACTACTACGGCGACGATCTGGTAAGCGCCACCGAGGAAGGCATATGGATAAGCTACGTCTTCTTCAACCCGGAAACAGACAAAGAAGAACGCAAACATACCTGGATCGTAAGGCATGATGGCCTGTACTTCGGATCCGGCTTTTACAAAGGACAGGAATAGAATGGCCTGCACGGCATGCCTGCACGAAACAATATAAACTTCACTTACCCGGCGGCTGTGGGAGCCTATACCGGCACGTGCTATACTCCGCTATGGCCCTGCAAAAGCAGCGTTTCAACAAGTTCGCAACTGTTCCGCCACTCACTTTCTCACAACTGACCATGCCCTATTCATTCCAAATCGGCTCCATACCCTGCCACATCGTCAGCGACGGCCGCCAGCTCGTCGACGGCGGCGGCTTCTTCGGCCTCGTCCCCCGTGTCCTCTGGGAACGAGTAATCCGCCCCGACGACAAAAACCGCATCCCCGTGCAGATGCGCTCCCTCCTCATCCCATCGTCCGCCGGCCTGATCCTGGTCGACACCGGCCAAGGCGACAAAATCACCGCCAAGGAGCGGCGCATCTTCGGCATGGACGACGACAACCGGCGTCTCGACGCCGACCTGCGCCGCGTCGACTTCAGCCCCGAAGACGTCGACATCGTCCTCATGACCCACCTCCACGCCGACCACGCCGGCGGCTGCACCCAGTGGAGCGAACCCGACGACCCCGAAAGCGAAGCCGTCCCCGCCTTCCCCAACGCCCGCTATCTCATCCAGCGCCTCGAAATGGCCGAAGCCGCCTTCCCCAACGAACGCACACGCGGCACCTACTTCCCCGACAACTGGGAACCCCTGCGCCGCTCCGGCCAGCTGGAACTCGTCGACGGCGATCAGGACCTGGCAGCCGGCGTCCGCTCCGTCACCGTGCCCGGCCACACCCAAAGCATCCAGGCCGTCTGGGTCGAAGACGCCGGCCAATCCCTCCTCTTCCTCGGCGACGCCTGCAGCTGGGCCGCACACATGGACCGGCTGGCCTGGGTCCCCTCCTTCGATCTCGACCCAATGGCCAGCATCGAGAGCAAACGCAACCTGCGCAGTGAGGCCGAAGAGAAGAACACCCTGCTCGTATTTCAGCACGACGGCCAGGTCGTAACAGGGCGGCTGCGTCCCGGGGCGCGCGGGCCTGTCGTGGAACCGGAAATCACTGAGAAGGCATGGCCGGGGGAAGAGTAGGCGTTACGAGCTGTTGCCTTGCGCGCAGGCTATTCGTTTCTCACTACCAGTGGGAACTGGACTCAATGCCGGGCTGCTATGTGCCCGGAGATGAACCAGCAAGAAGGGCCTCTATTCTGGATCACGCATTTCGTGCCGGACATATTACAAGGACACCGCAATGCCACATTCATTTCAGGTCGGTTCCATCCAATGCCATATCGTCAGCGACGGCCAGCAACTGATCGACGGCGGCAGCTTCTTCGGTCTCGTTCCCCGCGTTCTGTGGCAGCGAATCATCCGCCCCGACGAGAAGAACCGCATCCCCGCGCAGATGCGCTGCCTGCTGATCCAGTCCCCCTCCGGTCTGATCCTGGTGGATTCGGGCCAGGGAGACAAAATCACCGCCGAGTATCGTACTGAATTTGGTATGGACGACAGCAACCTCCGTCTGGAGGCCGATCTCCGCCGCGTCGGTTGCAGCCCGGAGGACATCGACATCGTGCTGGTGACCCATCTCCACGCCGACCACTGCGGTGGCAACACCCGCTGGAGCGATCCCAATGATCCGGACAGCGACGTCGTCCCCACCTTCCCCAATGCCCGCTACCTGATCCAGCGCCTCGAGCTGGCCGAAGCAACCTTCCCCAATGAACGCACCCGCGGCCATTACTTCCCCGAAAACTGGGAGCCGCTGCACAGCACAGGTCAGCTGGAAACTGTAGACGGCGACCAGGAGCTGGCCCCCGGTGTACGCTCGGTCACAGTACCGGGCCACACGCCAGGCATGCAGGTCGTATGGGTCGAGGACGCCGGCGAATCGCTCCTCTTCCTGGGCGACGCCTGCAGCTGGGCTGCCCACTTGGACCGCATAGCCTGGGTACCGGCATTTGACCTGGAACCGATGCGCAGCATCGAGGCCAAACGCAACCTGCGCCGCCAGGCCCAGGAAAAGAACGCCCTCCTCGTCTTCCAGCACGACAGCCAAGTCGTCACCGGCCGCCTGCGCCCAGGCGAACGCGGTCCGACAGTGGAACCAGAGATTACGGAGGTTGCATGGCCTGATGAGTGAACTCTGAGGCACGGGCGGCGTACGCCAGACAGTGCACTGCCCGAGAGTCCTGACCGCAGAGAAAGATTCCTCGCAGCCATGGCCAAAGTGGCGGACGTGGAACCGCCGGATGAGAAGGATCGAATCTAGAGCACGGAGAAGATAGTCAGAACAGCGTATTGCGGAAGCAAAGTGCAGCTGATTCGCAAAGGGCCGCGTAGTCTAGCAAAGAAATCGCGATACGCCTTTGGTGTTCTTCGCGCCCCTTAGCGTCTCTTCGCGGATTTCAGGTGTTCTTCGTGGTTCTTCGTGATCCAGAGCTGCTTCGACCTTCCACCTTTCTACGCCAGGGAACCACTCCAGAAACTGCTCAACAGTGGCTCCATCGCGCAAGTTCTCAAATAGAGCGGAGACAGGCACGCGCGTGCCGCGAAACACCCATGCCCCGCCAACCTTTTCGGGGTGTCGTTCGACAGCCTTACACGTTTCCCAGTAATTCATGTTGCCATCTCTCAGTCACAATGTCTGACATGCTCAGGCACGTTTAGGAACGGCTTTTTGACTGTGCACCACCCTCAATCTGCCGACCCCGCCGCCGGCGCCATCGGCAGCGCCGCCGCAATCCGTGTACGCAAAAACACAGCGCAAAAAGCCGCGGCCAGTGGCATGAGGGCAGTCACGTGCATCACCGCTGAAAGCGTGTAGAAGTCCGCAATCGGACCGGCCACCCCCATGCCAACCGCCCCCGAAGCAAAAGTGAACCCAAGAATTGCCCCGCTCGCCAGTCCCTGCCTGTGAGGCAAGAATCTCTGCGCCATCACAACCAGAATACTGTGCGGGATCCCAACCAGGAAGCCGGCCACAAAGGCAATCGGATAAAAGACCCATCCATCCACGATATCCAGCATCAGCCAGGAAAACGGCGTAGCCGCCAGCAGCGACCACAGCAGAATCTTCGGCTGATCATAACGGTCGCCCAAAACGCCCCCAGCCATCGAGCCCAAAGCGATCGCCACACTCGGGACCCCAACCATGAACCCGAACTGCGTCGGCGTAAACCCCAGGTCCGCGAAATACTTGGGCAGCATTCCATAAAAGATCTGGTGCACCGAGGCCCGCAGCGCCACCAACACCGCGAATGCTACCAGCGCCACCCAGCGCCTGTTGGGCTGCGCAACACTGTTTGACACGGCACGAGCGCGCGAAATGCGTTGTTGCAGCCGCCGCCGCTCCTCGAGCGTTGCCGGCCGCGGCCGCGGCGGCTCCTCCTCAACGCGCACCAGCGGCTTGCGCAGACCAATGGCCATCCACACCACGAACGGAAGCGTCG